>NZ_VMMW01000015.1:0-96630 GCF_013277425.1 Streptococcus sp. 79 | reverse complement strand
GAATCGACCGCTATCTCTATCGTCCTTATGCAGGGGCTCCTAGAGGGGAGAAAGTCTATGAAAAGATTAGCGGACGTCGTTTTGAGCGAACTTCAATTGTTGCAGGACAAGTAGACGGAGAGTTTATAGCTCCCATGATTTACACGAACAGCATGACAAGCGATTTCTTTGTGGAGTGGTTCAAAATGCAACTCCTACCTGCTTTGAAAACACCTCGTGTTATTATCATGGACAATGCTAGTTTTGATCCCAAGAACATTTTGGATGAACTCTGCATCCAAGATAAACACTTTTTCTTACCTCTACCGCCATATTCACCAGATTTGAATCCTATTGAGCAAGCTTGGGCTATCTTGAAAAAGAAAGTGACGGATTTATTAAGGGAAGTTCCAACTATTTTTGAATGTTTGGAACGCTTTTTAAAAACTAAATGACTATAAAACTTTTTTCCCAGATTTTTGTTTACTACTAAAGTTCACAATGGGTCTAATTTTTAAAATACTCTTGTTTAATTTTTGTAAGCAGATTGTTAGTAAAAGAGAATAACCCTGCTAAATTTCTGATCTACTTTATTCTATAGTGAAATGAAATAAAAATAGGACAAATCAATCAGGACAATCAAATCAATTTCTAGTAATGTTTTAGAAGTCCAGATGTACTATTCTAGTTTCAATCTACTATATATTATTCACTGACTAAAAAAGAAAACCTACCTTCTCAGTAGATTTTCTCTGTTTAAAATTTATTTCCAAGCGCCACTGGCATCTACATAGTAACCATCAGGTGTATAGGTGTTGTGAAGCATCTTACCAGTTGAAGCAAGGTAGTACCAAGATCCACTATCTTTTACCCATCCTGTTACCATAGAACCTGAGTTGTTTAGATAATACCAAGATCCACTATCTTTGATCCAACCTGTCGCCATAGAACCTGAGTCCTTTAGGTAATACCAAGAGTTATTATCATATAGCCAATTGCTAGCAATCATAGCTCCTGATGATTTAAAGGCATACCAGTTGCCACCCTGATAGAGCCAAGTTTGATTGAACATGACTCCTTTATCATTCATAAAGTACCAAGTTCCCTTGTCCTTAACCCAAGCATTTTTAACTAATTGACCTTGTTTTTGATAGTACCACTTTTCACTGTAATTCTTTTTTAGCCAGCTTTCTGCTTTTAGAATCGGATAAAGTATTTTGAAGGCTCCTCCCCCTCTGTAGGAATGACTGATAACTCCTGGTTTTTGAAGTTTCAATTCTACATAGTCGTCTTCCCAAGCAAACACTTTTTGACCATTGAGAGTCTCTGGTAAGGTAGCAGTGTAGGTCTTAGTTTGATAGTCCCATTTTGCATCAAGGTAGGTGTGTTGATCATTTGATTCGTCAATACGGAAGTAACCACTCTTTCCGCCATCATTATATACATCATCTACTACTTTAGTGGACCAGGTCTTTACTTCATTTCCGCTCTTGGCTTCTACCTTGATATCTCCTCTATAGCCATAAGGTACATAGAAATTCAGGTAACGCCCCTCTGTACCGACCATAGATTTGTCCTTTTCTTGACCTAGGAAATTGATAGTCTGATCTTGACCATTGAGACTAACCGTCCACTCGATTTTCTCAGTTTTTGGCAAATCCAAGACTTTGATATCCACTTCATGGCCATTGTTAAATCGAAGAATTTTGCCATCTTGATACTTAACCCCACCCTTAATAACCCATTCTTCTTCCAACTCAAAGGCTTGACCTGAATGAGGGAAAGCTAATAAAGCTAGACCTGCTAGAGATAAACCAAATAGTGTGATTTTTTTTGATACTTTCATTTTCTTAACTCCTTATTTTTGGAATAAAACAAATTGACTGTTTTTAGGATAAACTGATACATGTTGCTCTTCGTGAATTTGTGATGCAGCTTCAAGGACTAGAGGATAAGAGTATTGATACAGTTCCTCTAAAGTAATTTTTCCGTTAGTATTGGTGTCTGCCATAGGCGAAATCATTCTATTTTGAAGTGAATCCCAACCTGTACCCATTGCCCAGTATCTGGTGGCAAGACTACCTACTCCGACTACACTATACGATTCTTCGCCTTTCCAAGAGGCACATAGTACGAGGAATTTAGAATCAAGCATTTCACCATTCTTGCTTGCTACATCTCCTGTTGAAAATCCTGCCAAAAATGCTTGTTCATCAAATTTTTCTTCAGACTTGGAGGCAACCTTTTTGTCTGACTTACCTACATCTATAATTGTTCCTGAATAGCAACAATCCAGCATAACCACAAACTTACCTTTATATTGTTTCAGTATAGATGCCAATTCCCAGCCTGAAAATGTCTGACCATCGCTACCAAGATAGATTCTTCCGTCTCTTCCTCCATGACAAGTAAGGTAAAGATAGTTCACATCGCTTTCGATAGAAGATTTGAAAAGCTCTTGCGTTTTTGCAATAATCTCGGACTTAGTTTTATCTGGGAAACGAACAACTTTACTAAAGTTTTGGTTACTAAAAACCTTTTCCATAGCATTAACGTCTTCGATAGGTACTGCTCTCGTTGATGTTTCACCAAGAACTAAAGCACGGCGATTAATCGTTTGTCTTGCTCCACTACTAGCAAAGAAATAAGTATCATCTCCAATATTGTGCCAACCTGTCTGCATAGCACCGCTGGCAGCCAAATAATATTGTTTTCCTTCGATAGTCTGTAGGCCAGTTTGCATGACACCGCTAGTATTTAAATAGTACCAACTACCAGAAATCAAACACCATCCTGTTTTCATAGCACCACTAGTATCTAGATAATACCAATTTCCATATTCATTAAACCAACCTGTTTTCATCCAACCTTCACTATCAAAATAGTACCAGGTTTCATTGATCTTTTCCCACCCGTTTTTAGTGTAAGAACCGTCAGAGTGTTTATACCACCAACGGCTATTCGATTGAATCCAACTGCCATTAGAGTGACTATAAGACTTGGGAGAGATAGATTCTTGAGCAGAAACTGGACTATTTACTGGTAGTGTTGCCACTAGGCTCAGTAAAGCAACTGATGACAATAAAATTTTTTTCATAATCATATTGTCCTTTCTGTTTTATTTTTGTATAATCATATCACAAATAAAAAAACAGGTTTTATTTTTTGCAGAAATGGAAGAGGAATACTATGGAAAATTTTGGAGCAGTTTTAAAGGATATCCGTATTTCAAAAAATTTTCGTCTTAAAGATTTGTCTTGTGATAAGATTAGTGAGTCAACTATTTCTCGTTTCGAAAATGGGATTACAAAATTATCTATTGATCATTTTTACATATTGTTAAATCGCCTGGGGATATCATTTTCGGAATTTGAAGAATTAGTTCATTGCTATTATTCCAAAAAAGAATGCTTTTTTGAAGAATTAGAACATGCTGTAAACTCTTCAGATATCATTTTGTTACAAGAACTAATAAAGAAAATAGAGCTAAAACAAAAGCAGGAAAGAAGTTTATGCAATTTTCACATAAAATTGATTGCTGAACAACAGATTAATCGCCTTGTAAATCTTCCTTATAATACATCTAAATGCAATGAGATAATAAAGTATTTGCTTTCGGTAGATACTTGGATGGAGTATGAACTGAAAATTTTTTATAATTCGGTGTTTTTTATGAACACTAAAACCATAAGCTTATTATATAGAGCGGTAATCAAGAAAACACGACATTTTTTAAAAACAGATATGGGAACACATAGAGTAATTCCTTTATATTTATTTAATTTAGAATTATTATTAAAAAATAATTTGTTAAATAACGCTCAATTTTTTATAGATGATTTAGAAAATTTACTGACCAGACAAGGATATTATTTTGAAAAGAATTATTTACTCTTCCTAAAAGGTATTTATCTTATAAAAACTAATCAAATAAAGTTAGGTAAAAAAGAATGTTCTAAAGCTATGAGAATATTTAAGGAATATAATGATAGTGATACAATAAATGAATTAAACCAGAAATTTAAGCTAGATCTAACAATTTAATTGTTAAATGATATTGTTTAGAGATATAATTCCTAAAAAATTAGACAAATAATTTATCTATAAGATTTGGTTCTGTATTACACTGAGCTAAGTCTTTCTTAGTTTTAATACATTTGTTATTATATAGGCTTTTATTGATTATTTCTTGTTTTAATTCAGGGGAATAGTAACGATTCTTCCCATTTTTAACACTCTCTATTCCATAACGATCAATTCATCTTGTCACATACCTTAGCCCGAAACATCTACACAAAATCTTTTTGAAAGCTGATTAAAGATTTGTACTTGCTTTCTAAGTTCATAGATCTGAACCTTAACCTCATTTGTCAATCCCATAATAAAAATAAGGACATTCCAATTGAACTGCACCCCAAAAGTTAGACAGAAAAAATCTAACTTTTGGGGTGCAGTTCATATATAGGCGCTATTTTTTCTTGAACAAGCGGATGTAGTCCTGTTTGCTATGAATAATATCTGATACAAAGACAGCTTTTCTGTCCTCTAAAATATGATAGAATGCTAGGTAATCTCCTAAAATGATGCATCGAGTTTTGTGGGGTGGGTATATAATCCCTCCTACTCTTTCGTCAGCATCAAATCCTGCTTCTGGGAAGACTTCAAGACGCTCCAAACCATAAAGAACATTCTTAACTGTGTTTGCTCCTGCCTGTTCTGAAAAGTAGTTAGCTGAGATATAATCTTTAATACCTCTTAGCTGTTCTTGTACCGTTTCGGAGATAATGATGCTATATGCCTTCTCGTTAAATTCCAAGGTTAGCCCTCACTTCATCAAGACTGTAAGTTCTTCCATGTTCTAAATCCTCAAAGCTACGAGCAATTTCAGCACGCAACCTTGATAGAAGTTCTTCTCTTTCTTTATCTACTTGAGTTTCAAATGGCAAGGCTTTATTTTCTACAATGTGTTCTAAAAACAAGTTAAAACTGGCTGTCATATCAAGATTTTGCGCTGTGATAATAGCTTTAGCTTTCTCTAACAAGTCTCTGTTAGTCTTAAAATTTACCTGTGTGTTTTTTTCTAAAACATTCATGGTAGCACCTCCTTTAGACTATTATATCACTTTGGACTATATCGGTCTAGTTATGTCTCAACGATTATAGCTGGATACTAAGAGAAATCAAAAAAGCACTCTAGGATAGAGGCCTAAAGTGCTTAGTTTCAAGGCTTTACAGCCTATCATATTTAATAAAATATTACAACATCTTGTTGTAGAATTCAACGACAAGTGCTTCGTTGATTTCTGGGTTGATTTCGTCGCGTTCTGGCAAGCGAGTCAATGAACCTTCCAATTTTTCAGCGTCGAATGATACGAATGCTGGACGTCCAAGAGTAGCTTCTACTGCTTCAAGGATTGCTGGAACTTTCAATGATTTTTCACGAACTGAGATCACTTGACCTGGAGTTACGCGGTATGATGGGATATCAACGCGTTTCCCGTCAACAAGGATGTGACCGTGGTTTACGAACTGACGAGCTTGACGACGAGTAGTCGCAAGACCAAGACGGTAAACAACGTTATCCAAACGACGTTCCAAAAGAAGCATAAAGTTGAAACCTAGGATCCCGCCTTTGATTTTTGTAGCTTGTACGAACAAGTTACGGAATTGTTTTTCACCTACACCGTAAGTGAAACGAAGTTTTTGTTTTTCAGCCAATTGCAAACCGTATTCTGACAATTTAGAACGGTTGTTTGGTCCGTGTTGTCCTGGTACGTAGTTACGACGTGCCAATTCTTTACCTGTACCTGTAAGTGAAAGGCCAAGGCGACGAGATTGTTTCCAAGATGGTCCTGTATAACGTGACATGTGAATGTCCTCCTGATATAAATAATATTTCGGTGGAAATAGTCACTTAGAAAGCCCTGATTCGTGCAGATGCCCTTCGCCTAAACAGCCAAGGTTACTTATCATAAGACACCTGTTGACGAGCTTCATGCTTTCCTGCTGATATTTCACACAAAATCTATTTTACCATGAATAGCTGGATTTGTAAAGGGGTTTTAGGCTTTATTTTCACTACCAGAGAGATTGAGAAGGAGGGTAAAGGTACTTCCTAGACCGTACTGGCTGCTGACTGTGATTTCCCCACCCAATTGATGAGCCAATTCACGCGCAATCGCAAGACCAAGACCATGCCCACCTGTTTTCATGTTACGCGAAGTTTCGACACGATAAAGGCGTTTGAAAATATTCTCCAAATCCTCTGGGGCAATGCCCTGCCCCTCATCGGTCACACTGATTGAAAGCTGGTTCTTCTCCAGCTTAGCCACCACTTCCAGCTTGGTTCCTGGAGCAGAGTATTTAAAAGCGTTATTGAGCAGATTCACCAAGATACGAGAAAGCTTAGCATAATCTCCTTCAGTCCGGGCAGACTCTGGGATTAC
Organism: Streptococcus sp. 79; assembly: GCF_013277425.1. NCBI lineage: Bacteria > Bacillati > Bacillota > Bacilli > Lactobacillales > Streptococcaceae > Streptococcus > Streptococcus sp. 79. The sequence continues at coordinate 90,205 of NZ_VMMW01000015.1, read as the reverse complement.
CTGCAAGTGGACATCTCTTCTCTCCTGCTCAATCAAAAACTGAAATTCACTCATGCACTCAATCAAGAGCTGATCCAGAAAAATGCTGTCTTTGCTGGTCGTTTCCACCTGATTTCTAGCTGTGTTTAGGGTCAAAAAATTCAACTCCTCAACCAGTTTATTGAGTCTTTCCGTCTGGCGTCCAATGGTTGCTAGATAATGGTCCTGTTCTCCTTCCTTGATAACCCCATCCAAAATCCCTTCTACCGTCGCTTGGATTGAAGTGATAGGAGTCTTGATATCATGCGACAACTGGGCAATCATCAAGCCCTTTTCTCGTTCGCTTTCTTCCAAGGAATCAAAGCTTGCCTGCAAATCATGGGACATTTCATTAAAAGCTTGGCCTAATTGTTGAAATTCTAAAGGGCCTTGAACCTCCAAATTTGAAGGAAAATCCTTGTCCGCTACCCGCCTGGCATGCTCCTTGAGTTTGCCCAACGACGTAAAGACCGGCGATAGGAGAAAGAGACTAATCCCAGCACCGACAAGGCTGGCAACGATGGTCATCCCAAGCAAAAAGTAAATCTCGCCTTTCGCAATCAGCATTTTTTGAACAGCCCAAAAAACAACCAAAATGGTTAAGAGGGTTGAAATAATATATCCAACCAAAATATAACTTTTTAGTTTCATGTTTGTCCTCTCGGTTTCTCTATCTTATATCCCAACCCCCAAACTGTCTTAATAGTGGGCGTTTGGTCACTACTATATTTTGCCAACTCCTGTCGAAGAGCATGGATATGCACATTCAAGGTATTGGTGTCATCCACATAGTCGTCTTGCCAGACTTTTTCATAGAGGTCTGTCTTGGAGAAAACTCTCTCTGGATTGCTAGCTAAAATCCACAGCAATTCAAATGATTTAACAGTTAAATCCAGCATTTCTTCTCCTATTTGAACTTCATGGCTACTATGATTCATTTTTAGATTGCCAAGGGAAATCAGCTCTGTTTCGCCCCCACGATGAAGGCGGCGCAAAATATTGTGGACCCGCAAAACCAGCTCACGAGGGCTAAAGGGCTTAGCAATAAAATCATCTGCTCCCAAGCTCAGGCCGTAAATCTTGTCCTGTTCACTGGTCTTAGCAGTAATAAATAGGAAAGGTTGCTCTGGTGATAAGTATTGAACCTCACTGATTAAATCATAACCATCCATCCGAGGCATCATGACATCTGTGATAATCAAATCAATCGGTTTTTTCTTGAACAGCTCTAGCGCTTCCAGTCCATCATGGGCTACCAAGACCTGATAACCTGCCTGAATTAAGTATCTCTGATGAATATCGGTGATTTCTACCTCGTCGTCAACGAGTAAAATTGTCTTTCCCATCTGTCTCTCCTTTGATAAAAACAGTGCTATACTGCTTTAAGTATAACACTATTTTTATTGTTTTACGATGATTTTAATCTGCTATTGAAAGAAAGTCCTGATTGCTGATTGAGTTGGTAAACTAGCCTTAGTCAGCCCACTATCCATCATTTATTTCCTTAGCTGATTAGTTTTCTTCTTTTTTGTTTTTCAAACCTAGACCACCGAGTAAACCTACAAGCGCAAGCCCAAGGAAACCAATACTTGCCATTGATGTTTGAGCTTCACCAGTATTTGGTAGCATAGCTTTATCATCTGACATCATCTTGTCTGACATCATCTTGTCTGACATCATCGTATCAGACATCTTGTTAGCAGAAGCAGCCATATTTTCACCTGCCATCGTATTGGTAGAGCTTGTCATGGTGTCAGCAGGCATGCTATCTGTAGTACTTGGAGCTGGAGTCTCAGTCTTCATACCTGATTTTTCCATTTGGTCATTTGCTGGCATTGCTTTATCAGTCTCTTTGGCTGGTGCCATCATGTCCTTATGGTCAGCAGCTGTTTGATGAGTCGCACCTGTAGCAGGATTGTGATTCATCGGAGTCACGCCAGAACCAGAGTTAGAAGATGAGAATGAAGCATTTGCTGTGTCTGATGTTTCTTTAACATTTATCTTAATAGTAACTTTTTTAGCTGCTACGACATTTGTCAAATCTGCTTTACCATCTTTGTTGCCATAGACATTGACTGTAGCGCTGTAGGTTTTAGTGCCGTTTGCTCGGAACTGGTCAATGAGTTCTTGTTTTTCTTTGCCAGCCACGTTTCCGTCCAAGGCTACTTGATAGAAGTATTGCCCTTTGGTCTTCACGTTTTCGCCTAGTGGAGATAGGGCTGGGTTTTTAGCGTCGCCGTTATCTGACCATGGAGCCTTGTCAGATGCCTTAAGCAAGAGACGAGTCAACATGCCATCACCTGCGAAGAGTTCGTATGGAATCACATGGTTAACACCAGCTGTGAATGGACCGTCACCCTTGGCTTGTTCTAGGTAGGCTGCTGGAACATCGATACTGTCTTTAACGTTGTCTGCAACGGCTTTTTGAACTGTTTCTTTAGAAATTAAACCGTTTATGTTAATAGTGACTTGTTTAGTTGCTACGACATTTGTCAAATCTGCTTTACCATCTTTGTTACCATAGACATTGACTGTAGCGCTGTAGGTTTTAGTGCCGTTTGCTCGGAACTGGTCGATGAGTTCTTGTTTTTCTTTGCCAGCTACATTTCCGTCCAAGGCTACTTGATAGAAGTATTGCCCTTTGGTCTTCACGTTTTCACCTAGTGGAGATAGGGCTGGGTTTTTAGCGTCGCCGTTATCTGACCATGGTGCCTTGTCAGATGCCTTGAGCAAGAGACGAGTCAACATGCCATCACCTGCGAAGAGTTCGTATGGAATCACATGGTTGACACCTGCTGTGAATGGACCTTCACCCTTGGCTTGTTCTAGGTAGGCTGCTGGAACATCGATACTGTCTTTAACGTTGTCTGCAACGGCTTTTTGAACTATTTCTTTAGAAATTAAACCGTTTATGTTAATAGTAACTTGTTTAGTTGCTACGACATTTGTCAAATCTGCTTTACCATCTTTGTTACCATAGACATTGACTGTAGCGCTGTAGGTTTTAGTGCCGTTTGCTCGGAACTGGTCGATGAGTTCTTGTTTTTCTTTGCCAGCCACGTTTCCGTCCAAGGCTACTTGATAGAAGTATTGACCTTTGGTCTTCACGTTTTCGCCTAGTGGAGATAGGGCTGGGTTTTTAGCGTCGCCGTTATCTGACCATGGAGCCTTGTCAGATGCCTTAAGCAAGAGACGAGTCAACATGCCATCACCTGCGAATAGTTCGTATGGAATCACATGGTTGACACCTGCTGTGAATGGACCTTCACCCTTGGCTTGTTCTAGATAGGCTGCTGGAACATCGATACTGTCTTTGATGTTGTTTTTAACTGCAGATTTGACATCGCTTCTTGTTACAAGACCGTTCAAGGTAATATTGACTTTACGTTCCTTGACAACCTTATTCAAATTTGGTTTATCACCGGCTGCTTCATAGACAGTCAGGGTAGCTTCATAGGTATTTGTACCATTAGTACGAAGTGTATCTAATAAATCCTGATCTTGCTTACCTGTAGTGTTACCATTCAAAGATACTTGATAGTAATACTTGCCATCAGGTAAATTTTTCACTGGTGGAATTTTTTCATTTTTACCCTTACCATTATCTGACCATGGAGCCTTGTCAGATGCTTTGAGCAAGAGACGAGTCAACATACCATCGCCTGCGAAAAGTTCATATTTAAGCGGTTTGTTTACACCAGCCAAGAAAGGACCGGAAGCTTTGGCTTGTTCTAGATAGCCCGCTGGGACATCGATACTGTCTTTAACATCCTCATCGACAGCTTTTTTAATATCTTCTGGACTTGCTTGTTTCCCATCCACATCAGCTGTATCTACAGCTTCTTTTAAGACATCTGCTAGCTCTGAATTTTCTTGAGCTTCTTCACCTTTTTCAAAAAGTGTATCCAGACGAGAAGGGCTTGTCTCCTCGCTCACTTCAGTTACTTCTGTAGGTGTAGAAAGTGAGTTCGTATTTCCAGCAACGACCTCAGGTTTCGCTTGAGCAAGAACAGTATCTCCCTGAGTTTCTGCTAAGTCACCCTCTTTCGTTCCCGATGTCTCTTCAGGTACAACTTGAGCAGGGGTCGGATTGACCCCATCGGCACGTACAGAACTTGGCTGACCAACTAGGACAAAGAAGCCACTAGCCACAACAACTGAGGCAACACCGACACTGAGACGGCGAATAGACCAACGAGTATATCTTTGATTTGGATTGAATTTCATAGGGTTCTCCTTAGAGTTTTTCTTTATTTGATGACTCTAGTATAATATCCTAAAATTAAAAAGGACTAAGAAAAAGTTAAAATTTTTCTTAAATCCCTCTTATAAAATACTTATATCAATTAAATCCATAAACAGATTTGGTGATTTGATAGACGACATTGGACAGTTTGCGAGCTGGCAAGACTGAATGTTTGGTCAAACGGCTAAGCATGGTCTTACGGATAGCCTGAAAAACCTCTGGATTTTCCTGCTGAATATAGGTCCACAGCTCCCGTTTTTTTGCCAAATGCTCTGCTGTACCTGCTCGATTGAGCAGGGCACTGGAAATCACCGTCGTAATCTCGATATGATTCAGCAGATATTCTCGCATTTTGGGGTGGCTCACTTGGGATAAATCAAGCTGGTCTACCAAGAGTCGATTGACTTTAAGTTGCTGGTCAATGCGCTTAATCATCACTTGCTCATTGACAGACTGGTCCTCACGCCCAATCAAATAACGATAGAAATCGACAGGCAGATAGTACATGGTCTTGACCTGCTGAAGAGGGGTAAAGACAAAGAGATTATCGACATAAAAAGTATGCTCAGGCAGTTGGAACTGGCTAGCACACAACAAATCTGTCCGATAAATCAGCGAGTGCATCATGATATACTGGCCTTTGGAGAAATTTCCGACCTGGTCCCAGCCAAAAATCTGCCGAACAGGCAAGACTGACTCGTAGCTCATACTCTTCTTACGAGACTGACCTTCCTTTTCGTAAACAAAATTAGTCACAAAGGCGTCAACCTCTTGACCCTTACTCTCAAGTTCCTGCAAGGTTTCAAGAGTTTTCAAGTAGGCACGAGGATCCACCCAGTCATCACTGTCAACTACTTTAAAATAGCGCCCAGAAGCCTCTACCAAGCCACGATTGACCGCACCGCCATGGCCCTTATTTTCCTGATAAATGGCTCTAACGATGTTAGGATACTTGTCGGCTAAACGCTCAGCGATTTCCTGAGTCTGGTCCTGAGACCCATCATTGATAATCAAAATCTCAACTTGCTCACCACCAATCACTAGCGACTCCACACAGTAATGAAGATAGGCTGCAGCATTATAGCTAGGAATGGCGATAGACAATAACTTCATAATCTACTCCTTTAGGGGACTGATTTTTCTTACTCAATGAAAATCAAAGAGCAAACTAGGAAACTAGCCGCAGGTTGCTCAAAACACTGTTTTGAGGTTGCAGATAGAACTGACGAAGTCAGTTACCTATACCTACGGCAAGGTGACGTTGACGTGGTTTAAATTTGACTTTCGAAGAGTATTACTCTCTCTTGTCACTGCTTTCTATTCTACCATAAAGTCCAGCCTTTGAAGAACTTTTACTAGAATACAAGGCTTCTGTCTCTATTTACCATCTTAAACATCAAAAAAGAGGGAAGCTCCCTCTTTTACAAATTCAATGCTGCTAGGGTATCCAAATACTGGTTGTTGATGACCGCCAAAATATAGGTATCTGCCTTCAAGAGGTCATCTGGTCCAAATTCAACATCCAATGGGGAATTTTCCTGCTCTCGGAAGCCCAAAATATTCAGATTATATTTGTCACGGAGGTCTAATTTACTCAGACTTTGACCTGCCCAAGACTGAGGAATTTTCATCTCCACAATAGAGACATTTTTATCCAACTGAAAGACACCAACACTATTATGGAAAAGAATGGTATGTGCTAGAGACTGCCCCATTTCATACTCTGGCGAGACAACCGAGTCAGCTCCAATCTTTTCTAGCACTTTCTTAGCAGTCTGACTTTTGACCTTAGCAATAACAGTCGGTACCCCCAAACTCTTACAGTGCATAACCGCAAGCACACTCGACTCCAGATTTCCACCTGTCGCGACGACAACGGTATCGCAGGTATCAATCCCTGCTGATCTCAATAATTCTTCATCTGTGATGTCACCAATCACTCCACGCGCCAAAACTGGCTCAAACTGATTGATGCGCTCTGCGTGGTCATCAATAGCGATAATATTCATATCCTGCTTGGCTAGGGCAGCTAGGACACTGCTCCCAAAAATTCCCAATCCTAAAATTCCAATCGTACGATCTGACATTCTCTTTCCTTTCTTAACCAATACTAATATCTGCTTTCATATAGTGAATCATATCTTTCTTTTCTGGATGGTAATCTGCCAAGCTAACAAACAAGGTCAAGGGACCAATTCGTCCCATAAACATAAGTGGCATGATAACACTGAGAGCCAATTTCCCAAGATCAGAAGTCAAATTTGCCGTTACACCAACTGTACTAAGAGCTGAAATGGTTTCAAATATGAGGTGGATAAAGGGAGGATTGCCTTTGGCTGTCATCCCTAGCAGGATCAATCCTACCAAGAAGCTCATCAAAAAGATAATAAAGACACTAAAGGATTTTTGAACCGTTCGCGGCGCAATCGTTCGTCTCGCAACATTGGCATGAGGCAAGCCCAAAAGCTCACTTCGAGCAAAGACCAAGAGGACAAAAAATGTCGTAATCTTGAGCCCCCCAGCCGTTCCCCCAGGTGCCCCACCTAGAAACATCTGTAAGATATAAATCAAAAGAGTCACAGGATGAGCCTGAGTATAATCTATCGTAGAAAAGCCTGCTGTTCGCATCGTCACTGTTTGAAAAAAGCTAACTAAAACCTTATCGGCAACAGGGAGATTGCCAATCGTTCCAGCATTGTTCCACTCAAGAAAGAGAGTAGTTGCCGTTCCAAATAACAACAAACCTAGAGTCAATAATAGTACAAGCTTCGTATGAAAGTGCAGGCGCCCTTTTTTCTTTCTTCCTACATGACCAGCCAAATCAAACCAGACCATAAAGCCAAAACCACCTGTAATAATTAAGCCTGCAATCACCAGATTGACCAGTAAATCGGTCTGAAAAGCAAATAAACTGGTGCTCCCCAAATTATCAAAACCTGCATTACAGAAGGCGGATATAGCTAGAAAAATGGAACTAAAAAGACCGCGCCCCCAGCCAAGTTGTGGAACAAAACGAAAACTGAGGAATAGAGCTCCCAAACCCTCAACTAGAAAAGTTGTGAGAAAAATAGAATGGACAAACTTTCTCAAAGATCGAGTTTCTCCATAACTAAAACTATCCTGAATAGTTGCACGGCTACGAAGACTAAGCTTTTGCTTGCTCTGGATATAGAAAACCCCAATAAAGGTCATGAGCCCTAGACCACCGATCTGAATCAAGAGCAAACAGATTATTTGACCCCAGATATTATATGTGTGAGCTACTGGAAGGGTTGAAAGACCTGTCACACAGACTGCAGAGACAGCAGTGAAAAGATGATCAAAATAAGTCGCTCGTGAGCTTTCAACTTGGACAAAGGGCAAGCTCAAAAGAAGAGAGCCTAGTAAAATGACCAAGGCAAAACTCAAAAAAATACGACGGGCTGGCGATAAACGAGATAAGCCTAGCTCTATTTTTTCCTTAGATAATTTGAATAACATGTTTCCATTGTACCATAAAACAGAAGAAATATCTCAAATAGGAATGGACAAAACATCGCGTACGCTTATCCTAAAAAAGAGGTTATCCAAACTCGTCCATTTCTAGAAACGTCTAAAAACTACCGACTTCCTATTTTATTCGGCAAAAAATAATCATCAATCAAGCTTTTAAAGTTCTCCTTCACTAAGATAAGAAACTGCCGAGAAAAGCGACTAAAGTTGCACAACACTTGCTAAACTCAGTTCTAACGCCTTCTCAAAAGCTTCCGATCCCCAGTCACGACTATCGTACTGGTCCAAGTCTGCTAAGGAATCAGCTGTGAACAACAATTCTCCCCAGAGAACCCCACGCAGTTGGGCTACTGCCACAAGCGCAGAACACTCCATCTCCACAACAGCACAGCCCTCTTCCTTACGATAAGCCACCTTTTCAGCCGTTTCTCGGTAAAAACCGTCTGTCGTCCAGGTCATGACTTCTTCATAGGGAATCCCTCTGACTTCCAAAACTTGCTCAATGGCAGCAATAGCCTCTGGCTGAATTTCCATATAACGGGAAGGTCCCACATAGTGATAACTAGCTCCTTCATCTCGTAGAGCACGAACAGGGACTAGAAAGGCATTTTCCTCTATATCGGCTAGCACACCACAGGTACCTGTGGAAATAATCTGCTCCACACCATAGCCAATCAACCAATCCATAAACTGGGATGCTGGAGCTGAACCGACAGGAGCCTGAGCCAGACAGACCTCCTCACCCTTGTAGTTGATGACGTATACTGGGTAATTCTTGGTGGCAGAAACAAATTCGCCGACACAGTTGGCTCCTACTTCCCTCGCATAGCGGTCAATCTCCTCACCTAAGAAAGCATAGACACACTTCTTTGGCAACTGTAAATCCAACCCCTCGTGATTGGGCATGATAACCGCCTGAGGATTATCATCAAACTCTAAAATGGGAATCGCATGTTTCTGAATCATAACCCACCTCCTCTAATTTTGTACTATTGTATCAAAAACTGACAAAGTGTCAAGGAGGAAGCTGATGAACTGAGGAAAAGCTAATACTAGAATAAAAACCACTTTCTACAATTGATGCTCTGATTTTCATCACATCCTGTCTATCGAGCTAAGCAAATACGAGTCACAATTCCATCTGAGTCTGTGATTTCCAATTGGCTCGATGTCATCCATTTGATTGGTGCGTCAACTTCTTGTGCTCGTTGGGCAATCGTTAACAGTTCTTCTTTATGTGCGACTTCGATGACATAGTAGGCTAAACCTGGTAAGCCTTGCTTACGCGAATCCAGACCTTTTCCTCCCCATTCGTTAACTGCTAAATGATGATGGTAATCTCCAGCCGCAATCCAACTAGCGCTAGGCACACTGAATTTATCCTCTAGCCCTAACACCTTTTGATAAAACTGGCTGGACTTTCGACTATCCTTGACGGAAAGATGAATATGCCCCATTCTCGTACCTTCTGTCAAGATAAAGGGCTCTACTCTTTCCCCCAACTCATAAATGTCCTGCGCCGCAAGAGCCTCCGTCACTCCGATAATGCGTCCATCTTCTCGAATATCCCATGTGGAAACCGGCTTATCTCGATAGAGTTCAATGCCATTTCCCTCCAAATCTTCCAAGTAAATAGCTTCACTGTAACCATGGTCTGCACCGCCGACAAGAGGAATTTGTAAATCTGTCAGGTGTTTCAAGACATCAGCCAAAGCCTTGCGTGTGGGCAAGAGAATGGCCAAATGGTAAAGACCATAATGTTCCCTCACTTCTCCGCTCTCTTGTGCTTGAATCAGCTGTACCAAGACTTTTCCACCAAGGCCTAGAATGGACTCTGTCTCAGTTTGAGATAAGATTTCTAAACCAATAACTTGCTGATAAAAGGCTGTTTGACTGGCCAAATCCTTTACATTTAAAACTGTCTCTGCCAAATAAATGTGACTCTTGTATTCATAGGTCATAAATGGTCCTCTTTTCTCGTTGTAATTATTACAACTATTGTATAATTTCCATCAAGAAAGTCAAGCCAGATAACTCAAAAATAACACCATTTCAGGATAATATAAAGTAAATCATTTCATAATAAAACGCATATTATCAAACTTTTCATCACCTGACAATATGCGTTATTTTAATTTTAAAGACTTTTTGACCAGCTTTTTTATTTCACAACAAGTTCATAACGTGTCTTACTGGTGAATGTTTGACCAGCTTTAAGGATGACTTGGTCTTTGAGGTCGCTGTGAATGGCATCTGGTAAAGCTTGCGCTTCAAGGGCAATCCCATTGTGCTGCACCATTGGCTGACCAGCCACAAGTACACTCTCATCCACAAAGTTTGCTGTGTAGACTACAAAGCAAGGAGCCACTGTTTTGAAGAGTAGGAAACGACCTGAGTTTTGGTCATAAAGGAAACCAGCATTGTCATGACCTGCAGGAAGGGCAAATGGATGGTCCAAACCAGACACCAGCTGAATTTGCTCATCTTCTTCTGCAAAAATATCCTTCAACAAAGCACCATTGTAGATGTGTTTAACCACATCACGATTAGCATCTGGAGTTTTGGCCGGAACACCGTCGGGAGCGATTGGGTAAATACCCTCTGTGTTTAGTTGGAAGACATGACGGTCAATTGTCTGCGTAAAATCACCAGACAAATTGAAGTAGCTATGATTGGTTGGATTAACCAGCGTATCCTGATCGGTTGTTACCTTGTAGCTGATTTCATAGGCACCAGTTTCTTCCAAGTGATAACTGATCCAAATCTTGAGATTTCCAGGGAACCCTCCTGTCCCATCTGTACGCTCTGTGTAGAGAGTCAAGCCATGATCGCTTACTTCTTCAACTTCAAACAAGCTGGAATCCCAACCAGTTGAACCACTGTGATTACAGTTGCTAGCATTGTTGACTTCCAGATGATAGGTCTTGCTATTCAGCTCAAAGGTCGCACCTGCAATACGGCCCGCCACAGGCCCTACACTAGCCCCATGCTTGGGACTATTGCCTACATAGCTATCAAAGTCATCAAATCCCAAGATAACATTGGCAAAATGTCCAGCCTTGTCAGGTGTGACATAGCGCAAGATAGTCGCACCATAAGTCATAACCTCAAGCTGGTAGCCACCGTCAGTTTCAAATTGATAGGCCAAGACATCCTTGCCCTCAACATTTCCAAATACACGCTCAGTGTATGCTTTCATTTTGTTCTCCTTTTACTATTTCTCTCAAACAAACAAACCATAGAAAGCCTACTGACAATCTATGGTTTACTTGTATGATTTACAAACCCCTTTATCAAGAATCTATAAACGCAGTATTACTTTTGATATTCGTGGATGATAACACCTTGTACCACACGGTTTACTGTACCTGTAGGAGACGGTGTATCTGGTTTATTTTCTACCTTGAGTGAAGTCAATAGGGCAAAGAGTTGGGCATAAACTATGTAAGGGAAGACACGGTAAATATCATTCAAGACACCGCCACAACCAAGGGCCACTTCTTTGACATTTTCAAGACCAAAGGCTTGATCACTCAAAAGCACAACACGACGAGCAATCTGATCACCAGCAACTTCACGAACCAAGTCCAAGTCGTACTTACGAGTGTAGTCTGTCGTTGTACCAAAGACCAAAACAACTGTATCTTCATTGATAAGAGATTTTGGACCGTGACGGAAGCCAACTGGGCTTTCATACATGGTCGCCACCTGGCCAGCAGTTAGTTCCAAAATCTTTAGCTGAGCTTCATGAGCAAGACCAAAGAAAGGACCAGCGCCTAGATAGATGACCCGGTTAAAATCTAGGTCAACAAGCTCTTTGACATCTTCTGCATCGTCTAAAACTTTACGTGCAAGATTAGATACAACTTCAAAACGTTCAGCTTTCACAGCAAATTCTGTAGGATCAAAGACCAAGAGAGCTGCCAACATCATAGAGGTAAAGCTAGAAGTCATGGCAAAACCAGCGTCATTAGAGGCAGCTGGTTGCAAGAGCAAGAGATTACGGTCATCTCCATGAGCTTGAAGAGCCAATTTACCATCTGCTGCACAAGTAATCGTCACTTGGTAAAGCTCATCCACCAAGGATTTGGCCAAATCAACAGTCGCCACACTTTCAGGCGAGTTCCCACTACGAGCAAAAGACACAAGGACAGTTGCCACATCTTTTTTCAAATAGGTTGCTGGATTGGCAACGATATCTGTTGTTGCAATGGCATTGAAATTCCATTTGCGTTCGTCATAGACTTCCTTAAAATAAGGTAGCAAGGTATCTCCCACATAAGCAGAAGTCCCAGCACCTGTCAAGATAACCTTAATATAGTCATGTTTATCAGCGATTTCTTGTAGGAAGGCTGCAATTTCTTCACGTTTTGCTTGATAAAATTCAAAAGCTTCTCTCCATACATCAGGCTGTTGGTAGATTTCACGCGTAGTGATTTCTGCACCCAATTCGAGCAAGTCTTCTTTTGTATAATATAGCATTGAGTTCCTCTTTTTCTATTAAAGATGGGAATGGGAGTAAACTCCATTCCCATGTATATTCTATATAAAATGCTCTAACGATTTTCACGTTGTCACATGAATTGAATCGAGTTCCAACTAAAATCTGTAGGAAACTAGCCGCAGGCTGCTCAAAGCACTGCTTTGAGGTTGTCGGATAAGACTGACAAAGTCAGCTCAAAACACCGTTTTGAGGTTGCCGGATAAGACTGACGAAGTCAGTAACATATACCTACGGCAAGGCGACATTGACGTAGTTTGAAGAGATTTTCGAAGAGTATTATTCATCTTCGTCATCATCGAAGCCCGCTAACAGGTCATTAACTTTCACAATACTTTCTGCAGCACGGCTCTTGTAGTCCGCATCTGCGCCTGTAAGGCTCGCATTGATAAATTCAATCACCATTGGAAGATTCATCCCTGCATAAAGTTCGATGTCACGACCTTCCATGATCAAACGGCTGACCACGTTACATGGTGTTCCACCGAGAAGATCCGCAAAGACTAGGAAATCATCCAATCCTTCAATAGCGGCTTCAAATTTTACAATAAAGTCTTCTGGGCCATCTTCTGGAAGAAGAGCTACTGTATAGATATTGTCTTGTGGCCCCATAATCATTTCAGTGCTACCTTTAAGTTCTTCACAGAAACGACCATGGCTCACCAAAATTAATGATTTAGTCATAAATTATGCGCCCATTCCAAGTACAAATTTACCAAAGGCAGAAAGAGCCAAAGCAAGTACGATAATAATACCGATAGCTTTAGTAGAGTTCATACCTCTCTTACCAAGCAACCAGAAGATAAAGGCAGTAAAGATTGCTGGAAGCAAGCGTGGGAAGATTTGGTTCAAGATGTCTTGGAAGTCAATCATCTTCTCACCGATTGCCCATTTGTAAGAAATTTCAAAGTTAATCACTGTTGCTACAAGAGCACCCATCATGAAGACACCAAGTACAGATGCAGCGTCAATCAAAGCTGTCAAAGTACTTTGCATGTTGTTGATAAGGTTAACCCCTTCTTTGTAAGCAAATTCCAACTGTTTCCAACGGAAGATGTCATAAGCAACTGCAACTGCAATCCAAAGGAAGATTCCCCATGGTTGGCCAGCGATAGCCATAGTTGCTGCGACTGACCCCATGATAGCAGGTACAAGTGAACCAAAGATTGTATCCCCAAGAGGAGCGAATGGTCCCATCAAACCTGTCTTGATACCGTTAACGGCGTCTTTTGAACCTACACCATCTTTTTCTTCCATAGCAAGGTCAAAACCAGCGATAATGGTATGGAAGAATGGTGAAGTATTGAAGAATTGAGTATGAACTTTCATCATTTCTTTCAATTCAGGAGTTCCATCCCCATACATTTTACGCAATTGAGGCAAGATCATGTAAAGGTAACCAGAAGCTTGCATACGTTCGTAGTTCCAACCTAATTGGAAAGTAAACAAGCTACGTTTGTTGATTTGATTAAAATCTTCTTTTGTTAGTTTGTAATTAGAATTCGTCATCTTCGATTTCCCCACTTTCTGATGGTGTAGAAGGTGCTGCTACAGCTACTTTTTGGCTATTTTTGAAGTGAAGCACTGCAAGGAAAATACCTACGATAGAAATACCAATCATAGACAAACCTTTGAAGTTGTTCACGAAACCAATTTTTTCAGCAACTTCAGCAGGAAGAGTACCTACGATACCAGCAACAGCGCCACCAAGACCTGTTACATATGAGTAAAGAACAGTCAACATAGCTGTCAAACCAAATCCCATAGCAAGGTAGTGAAGGTTACGTTTAACTGGAAGGTAACGAAGCAAGATTGCAAATCCAAGACCTGGAAGCATACGTCCTGCGAGTGTCAAACCATCTGCAACCCATTGGTATTTTGTAACGAAGTCTACTACGTGTTGTACAAATTCACCACCAAAAGCAAGGGCAAAGAAGACTGGAAGGGCACGAGATAAAGCCCAAGGAATCGCACCAAGTAGGTAGTTGCGTTCAATACCTTTATAGTCAAAGCGTTCGATTGCAGCATCCACACGGTGAGCGAAGAAAGTAGTTGTCATACGTCCAAGAACGTCGAAGTAAGTCAAGAGAGATGCTACTGGTACAGCGATTGTAGTAATTGCAAGCGGTGCATCAATTCCTTGTGAAACAGAGAAGGCTGTCGCAAGAACCGCACCAGAAGTTGCGTCGATACGAGAAGCACCACCGAAGGTACCAACCCCAAGAACGAACAGTTGCAAGTTACCACCGATAAGCAAACCAGTAGTCACATCTCCCATGATTAAACCAGTAATGAAACCAGCAAATACAGGGGAACCTGCAGATGAAACGATCGTCAACTCATCACAGATTTGATAAGCTGAGTACAAAGTGAGAAGTAAAATTTGCCACCATTGTATCATAACAATGACCTCCTAAAAATTTTTTCCTATTTTAATAAGCTCAAAAAGTCTGAAATTGGATCATTTGGAACCATTTGAGCAGTTAATTTAACACCTTTTTCTGCCAGTTTGTGGAAGTCTTCCACATCCTTGTCCACCACGTTGATAGAACGTGTAATAGAACGAGTTTCTGGTGTTTGAGACATATTCCCAACATTAAGGGTTTCAAGTGGTACACCTGCTTCAACCAAACCAAGGAAGCGGTCTGGTTTACGAGCTACGATAAAGAGACGTTGGCTATCGTATTTACCAGCAAGAATATTGGCTGCAGCTTTCTCAACTGGCAAGATACTGAGTTTCACACCTGGTGGTGTCGCAAGTTTCAAACCACTCTTTTCAACGTCGTTGTTGACAACTTCGTCGTCTACAACCATAATGCGTGAAACATTTAGTTTTCCAGCCCAAAGATTGGCTACTTGTCCGTGGATCAAACGTCCATCGATACGGCATCCTACAATTGTCATAAGTTTTCCCCCTTTATATGTTTTAGTGTAGGTTTACGAGTTAAATGAATCTCTTCTTTATATTGACCTTCTGTTTCAAAGATAATGATGCGGTTGGCACCTTCCTTGAGATAGCTATGAGGGATATAAAGTGAGAGGGTTGGGCCGACGTTCCAAAAACGTCCTAGATTCTGCCCATTGACAAAGGCAACTCCCTTACCAAACTCAGACAAGTCTAGGTAAGTATCTTTTGGCTCTTGGACTGTAAAGTCATAAGCATAAAAGGCTGGTTGTCCTTGAGTCCATCCTTTTGAAAAATCAATTTTCTCAGGATTGTCTAGTGGGAGTGGATAGTGTTTCCAGTTCAGTAAGAAATGCAAATCCTTACAAACCCCTGTCCGAATTCCCTTACGTTGCGTATCCGCTAAGAACTTGTGTCCATAGTTGACACGCCCCATATTTTCTATCAATATGTCAATCCTAGATAACGCTTTCTTTTCGCCTTGATAAAAAATATCTTCCCCAATCTCTGTCTGATATTGGGTTTTAATCCACTGACCATCGACATAAAGCTGGGCCCTATCTCGACTGTCAATGATACGAAGTCTTTCTTCTTCTGCATCCCAGCTTGTCTCTGTTCGATAGAGTAGGTAGCCATAGCTTTGTCCCAACTCCTCCATCTTTTTAGGATAGAGACTTTCTATCGGACTTGACAAGCTATCCAAGGTTTCAAACAAGGAAACTTTTTCAACTAGTGGAATAGCATCCAACTCCATACTCTCTTTGTAGAGGGGTTCCAACTGCGGATACTCTGGAAAATGTGTTGCCATCATCTTCTTGACCGCCAGATATTTGGCAGTTGGATTTCCTTCTTCATCCAGAAGGGCATCGTAATCATAAGATGTAACTTGTGGCAGGTCCAAAGTCCCTCGAGCTGAGCAACCATTCATGAAGCCAAAGTTTGTACCACCGTGGAACATGTAAAGATTGATGGAGCCTTGTTCCAAAACCTCTCGAACTGCATCTGCCAATTCTTTTGGATCCCGTGTGATAATCGGTTCTTTCCAACGGTTGAACCAGCCATCCCAGAACTCCATACACATGAGTGGCCATTTCTTACCATGTTCATCAAAGAATTCCTGCATCTGTGAAAAGTTGTAAGGTGCCTTAGAACCAAAGTTGCCTGTTACAAAGAGGTCATCTTCAATTAAGGTTCCCGCTTTTAGAGTAGCTCTCCAAGGACCATCTGATGTAAAGAGGGGACAGGTTACGCCACGCTCTTCCATCAGCTGTCGAATTGCTCTCAAGTAAGCCTTATCTTCTCCGTAAGAACCATACTCATTTTCAACCTGCATCATGAGGATATTGCCACCCTTGTCCAACAGATGTGGAACCAGTCGTGGCAAGAGCTGATCATAATAGCGACCGACAGCCTCAATATAGGCTGGATCTGATGAACGAATCCTCATATCCTTGGTTAAGAGCCAGGCTGGTAAACCACCGAATTCCCATTCCGCACAGATGAAGGGCGACGGACGAACGATAGCGTAGAGACCCAAGTCTTGCGCTGTCTGTAGAAATCGCTCCAAATCCAGAGCTCCTTCAAAATGAAACTCGCCCTCACGAGGCTCGTGTAAATTCCAAGCCACATAAGTCTCTACTGTATTAAAACCAAGAGCCTTCAAGTTATAGAGCGAATGATACCAATCCTCTGGAGGAACCCTAAAATAATGAATGGCACCAGATAAAATCTTAAATGATTTTCCATCGAGATAGAAATCATCTCGTATCTCAAATCGTGTCATAAAACTACCTTCTGACTGCGAAAGTTTGCGCTTTCATTTGTTGTTATAGTCATTATAAACCAATCTGTTTGAATTGTCAATAGAAATTGTAGGGATATTTACTGCAATTTTACTATTATACACACGTTCAATTAGTTTCAAACATTTTCAGACCCATTTCAAACACTCTTTAAATTCGGAATAGAGAACCTAAAATAATTTTGCACAAAATACATTTATAAAATACGTACAATGCCTATGTAACTTAATTTTTTAATCTGTTATCTAATTTTTTATTCAAAAGACTACTATTTTTTTCGCTTTTATGGTAAAATTTTCTATGGAGAAGGAAAATAGAGGTAAAAATATGGCAATTCCCAAATATCAATACATAAAAGACGAATTAAAAAATAAAATCATCTCTGGGCAGTTTAGCAGTGGAGATAAATTTTACACTGAAGCAGAGCTCATTTCAATGTACGATGTCAGCTCTATCACAGTTGTCCGCGCCTTAAACGACCTTGCTAAAGATGGCTATATTGTCCGCCAACAAGGAAAAGGAACCTTCGTTTCGCGTGCACGCAAACACAAGCTTGTAGAGTTTTCAGATATTGAACTCTTTAATGCTAAAGATGATAAGGTAACTGTTCTTTCAATTGAACGCGGAAACAAGCTCGTTTACTTGGAAAAATTGGGTCTACGCGGCGATCAATTCTACTACAAGATTGAACGTATCCGCGAATCAAACGGTGTCGTTTATATCTACCATACATCCTACATCCCAGAACAATATATCAACGCAAATTATCCAAACCTTGAATACTATAGTTCTATCTATAACCGTTTCAAGTTAGACTACCACATTCACATGAATAATGAACACTTTGAAGAAATCAACGAAATAGTCTTTCCAACTCCAGAACATGCGGCTTCAGTCCTCGGAGTCGATGAACAATTCCCTACTGTCCTACAAACTAAAATCACCAAACTCGAATCAACTGGCCAAGTTTTAGAATACAGTGAAACTTACAAACGATCTGATTACTACAAGATTAAATTCATCTCATGTGACCGTGATCACTAAGAAGAAAGCCTGAGCCTAATCGCTCGGGCTTTTTCTATGCTTATTATATGACATAGTAGATTGAAATAGAATATGGACAAATCGATTAGGAAATTTAAATCAATTTCTAGTAATATTTTAGAAGTTACAGTATACTATTCTATACTCAATATATTATAAAATATTGGTTATTTTTTTCAAAAGCACTTTAATAAAAAAGAAAAATCGAAGTTCTGCTACTCCTATAAATGGAGTAATAGAAATTCGATTTTTATTCTAATTATCCTAATCCAAGACGTTCAAAGATATCATCCACTCGTTTGGTGTAATAAACTGGGTTGAAGATTTCATCGATTTCTTCTTGTGTGAGACGTGATGTTACTTCTGAATCTGCCTCAAGAAGTGGTTTAAAGTCTACTTGGTTGTCCCAAGAGTAGGCTGTTTTTGGTTGCACCAAGTCATAGGCTTGCTCACGGGTCATGCCTTTTTCAATCAATGTCAACATAGCCCGTTGGCTAAAGATAAGACCAAAAGTCGAGTTCATGTTTCGGATCATATTTTCTGGGAAGACTGTCAAGTTCTTAACGATATTTCCAAAACGGTTGAGCATGTAGTCAATCAAAATGGTCGTATCTGGTGTGATGATACGCTCAGCTGATGAGTGGGAAATATCGCGTTCGTGCCAGAGAGCGACGTTTTCATAAGCCGTAATCATGTGACCACGAATGACACGCGCCAGACCAGTCATATTTTCAGAACCGATTGGGTTGCGTTTGTGAGGCATTGCTGAAGACCCTTTTTGCCCTTTAGCAAAGAACTCTTCTACTTCGCGTTGCTCAGATTTTTGTAGACCACGAATCTCAGTCGCCATACGTTCGATTGAAGTCGCAATGCTGGCAAGAACCGCAAAGTACTCAGCGTGAAGGTCACGAGGAAGGACTTGTGTAGAGATTTCTTGGGCACGGATGCCAAGTTTATCGCAGACATACTCCTCTACAAATGGTGGGATATTGGCAAAGTTCCCAACCGCACCAGAAATCTTACCAGCTTCTACACCAGCAGCTGCATGCTCGAAACGCTCGATATTGCGTTTCATTTCGCTGTACCAAGTTGCCAATTTAAGACCAAAGGTTGTAGGCTCAGCATGCACACCGTGGGTACGCCCCATCATGATGGTGAACTTGTGCTCCTTGGCCTTGTCAGCGATGATATTAGTGAAGTTTTCAAGGTCACGACGGATGATGTCGTTGGCCTGCTTGTAGAGGTAACCATAGGCCGTGTCCACCACGTCAGTAGAAGTCAAGCCATAGTGAACCCACTTGCGCTCTTCACCAAGAGTCTCAGAAACCGCACGCGTGAAAGCCACCACATCGTGGCGCGTCTCCTGCTCAATTTCCAAAATACGGTCGATGTCAAAGTCCGCCTTCTTGCGAATCAAAGCCACATCTTCCTTAGGGATTTCCCCCAACTCAGCCCATGCCTCGTCAGAGAGGATTTCCACCTCAAGCCAAGCACGGTATTTATTTTCTTCACTCCAAATATTCGCCATCTCAGGGCGAGAGTAACGGTTGATCATGTTGTTCATTTTTCCTTTCTTCTTAAGCTGTTGGGAATAAGCTATCTAGGTAAAGCAAGATTTCTACTCAAACTCCTCTTTTCCAATAAACACAGACGGGTAATGATCTAGTATATTCAAATCCGTATCCAGCGGTACATCATAGATAGCTAAATAATTTTCGGGGTATTGTGCAGCTAGTTCTTCATATTTAGCTTGTACCTTATCTTGGTCAGCACTGGCATACAAGACTTCGACAACTGCTCCAGTCTTATCCTTTTCAATAAATGTATTAACGATAATTTGTATCATGAACTTGTCCTAAAAATCAATCCCTTCCCCAAACTCTTCCACACTATCCGGTACATCACTAAACAAAGTCACATGTCCCATCTTACGATTATGCTTTGCTTCTATTTTACCATACATGTGGAGATGGGCGCTTGGATTTTCTGTGACATATTTTTTAGCGACCTCAACATGCTGGCCGAGAACGTTAAGCATGACGGCAGGCGCATGTAGTTTTATGGCTGGCAATGGTGCTCCGAGAACACCGAGAATATGGGTGTCAAACTGAGAGAAATCACAGGCTTCAATAGAGTAGTGGCCTGAGTTGTGTGGTCGTGGAGCAATCTCATTGACAATGATGTCATCAGCTGTCGCAAACATTTCCACACAGAGAGTTCCAGACAAGTTGAGTTGTTCTGCGATTCGCACTGCCATAGCTTTAGCCTTGTCTGCTAGACTTTCAGAAATACGGGCTGGTACGATGGTCTTAGACAGGATATTGTTGCGGTGGATATTTTCCTGAACTGGGAAAAACGTCACCTCCTTCCCATTTCCTGACACGATGACAGAAATCTCAAGGTCAAAATTGACAAATTCTTCCAAGACACAAGCTGCTGAGTCGGCTAATGCATAGGCTTCTTCCAAATCGTCTGCTGAACGAATGACATTTTGCCCGTGTCCATCATAACCACCTGTTGCGATCTTAAGGACATAGTTTTTCGACAAGTCGATATCTGCCAAGTCTAGGCTAGAAGTCACGACCTTGTAGGGTGCCACAGTGACTTGAGCCTTGTTTGACAAAAAGTCCTTTTCAAAAATACGATTTTGCGAAATGCGGAGCAGATCTGTTCCTTGAGGGAGTTGTCCATCCTTGATAACGACATCCAAACCGTCAGCGTCGACATTTTCAAACTCGTAAGTGAGGACATCGCAACGGTCTGCCAACTGACGGAGGGCGTCCACATCGTTATAAGGTGCCACAATGATTTCCGCCACGCGAGAAGCCGGGCAATCCGCCGCAGGATCCAGCGCGATAACCTTGTGCCCCATGTAGATAGCAGAAATGGCCATCATCTGACCCAGTTGACCGCCACCGATAATTCCGATTGTTTTAGATGAGCTCATTTGACGACTCCTCTGCGATTTTTCCTTGTTCTTCAGCAAAGTTGGCAAGTGCATCCGCAATGGACTTATCTTCTACAGAGAGGAGACGGAGGGCAAAGAGAGCTGCGTTAGTCGCTCCAGCTTCACCGATAGCCATTGTCGCAACAGGCACCCCACCCGGCATCTGAACGATAGAATAGAGTGAATCCACGCCACTAAGGGCACGAGATTTGACTGGCACGCCAATGACTGGAAGGGTTGTTTTGGCAGCTACCATTCCTGGCAAGTGGGCTGCGCCACCTGCACCTGCGATAATGACCTTGATGCCACGGCTACGAGCTTCTTCGGCATGTCTGAACATGAGGTCTGGTGTGCGGTGGGCAGAGACAACCTTCTTCTCGTAGGCTACACCGAAGCGGTCTAGGACTTCTGCTGTTTTTTGCATGGTTGCCCAGTCGGATTTTGAGCCCATGATGATGGAAATAATTGGTTTAGTCATAATTTTTCCTTTTTTCTTCTTTTTTGATAATAGTCTTAGGTGGTGGGGACGGAAGCAAACCTTCGGTTTCATTCCTAAACTTTGAGCCTAAGGTCTCAAAGCTTCCCCCGACCAGATCAGAACCCGTTCTGGTCTTTTCACCACGGCGACCATTATCGCATTTGGCGACTACGTCGCTTTTTCTTATATCTTTACTTAATTGCCTTGCTTCCGATATCGGTTCGGTAGAAGAGGCCTTCTGTTTTTTGTTGGGCGAGTTCTTGGTAAATGGTATCTTGGGCTTCTTTGACGGTGTCTGCTGTGGTGACGAGCATATAGACACGTCCGCCATTTGATAGCAGTGCTCTGCTATTTTCCGCAAACTTAGCCCCTGCATAATAGGTGATAATGTCATCTTCTGTCTTGGCTGGTAACTTGACACCTTTTTCATAGTCTAGCGGATAACCGTTGGATGCGACAACCACACCCAGAGTCACCCCCTTGTCTGTCCAGGTGATGTTTGGCTCCTTGCCATCGAGGATATCCGTAATATTTTGTGCAAAGTCAGAGGTTAATCGAGGCAAGATAATCTGAGTTTCTGGATCTCCGAACCGAGCGTTGAACTCAATGACTTTGGGTCCATCAGCTGTCAGGATAAGCCCTGCGTAAAGAACTCCCAGATAAGGGCGACCTTCTTTAATCATCCCTTCTAGAACTGGCTTGACAATGGTGTCAACCGCTGTATCAACTACACTCTGTGGTAAGTGTGGAACTGGCGCATAGGCACCCATACCACCCGTGTTAGGCCCTTTGTCGCCATCGTAGGCACGTTTGTGGTCCTGAGCCGTTGGCATGATGTAGAACTTATCACCATTGACAAAGGCAAAGAGTGAAAATTCCTCTCCTTCAAGGAATTCCTCAATAACCACGCGCGCACCTGAGTCACCAAATTTATTGTCCAAAAGCATCTCATGAGCGGCTTCGACCGCTTGCTCAACCGTCTCAGCAACGACGACACCCTTCCCAAGCGCCAAGCCATCCGCCTTGACTACGATAGGCGCACCATGCTTTTCGATATAGGCCTTTGCTTCCTCGAAATCTGAAAATGTGCCATAGGCTGCTGTCGAAACACCATATTTGACCATGATTTCCTTGGCAAAATCCTTGGACCACTCCAGCTCCGCTGCAGCCCTAGTCGGACCAAAGGCCTTAAGCCCAGCTTGGTTAAAATCATCCACGATACCAGCAGCAAGGGCATCATCTGGACCGATAAAGGTCCAAGCAACATCATTGGCCTTTGCGAAGTCAATCAATTTAGAATGTTCGGAAATAGAGATATTTACCAATTCCAAACCATCCAGAGTCATCCCATCATTCCCAGGAGCTACAAAGACTTTTTCCACGTCTTTTGATTCAAGTAACTTTTTAGCAATCGCATGCTCACGACCACCAGAACCGACAACAAGCAGTTTCATTCCTCAACCTCTTTTGCGAATTATTTACCAACATTATATCAAAAAAGTTCGTTTTAATCTTGTTTCAGTTAGCATTTTAAGCCAAAAAAGGAAAGAAACTGTTTTCTTCCCTTTAACGTTCTTAATGTCTAAAATGTCTCACACCTGTAAAGACCATTGTCAAGCCATATTTGTCAGCAGCTTCGATAGACTCTTGGTCACGGACGGATCCACCCGGCTGGATGATAGCCCTGATCCCTGCTTTGGCGATTTCTTCCACATTATCCGCAAATGGGAAGAAGGCATCCGAAGCAAGAACAGCGCCGTCAAGACGGTCTTTAGCTTGCTCAATAGCGATGCGAACAGAAGCCACACGGTTAGTTTGACCCGGACCGACACCAAGTGTCATGTGGTCATTGGTTACGATGATACCGTTTGATTTGACGTACTTGATAGCTTTCCAAGCAAACTCAAGAGCAGTCGCTTCTGTCTCAGTTGGCTGGCGTTTGGTCACCACTTGCCAGTCAGCTGGGCTTTCTTTGACCACGTCTTGGTTTTGTACCAGAAGTCCACCGACAACACCTGTGTATTCTGCTTCCACTTCGCTAGCCTCTTGAGCATCAAATGGCAAGGCAAGGATACGCAAGTTTTTCTTTTTATTGGTCAAAATAGCTAGCGCTTCATCCGTATAACTTGGTGCGATGATGATTTCAAGGAAAACACCATGCATCTTCTCAGCTGTCGCAACATCCAACTCACGGTTGAGAACGACGATTCCACCGAAAATTGAGACTGGGTCAGACTCATAAGCATAGTCCCAAGCAGTCTCGATGTCGTCAGCTTGACCAATTCCACATGGATTCATATGTTTGAGAGCCACAACGGTTGGACGATCTTTGAAATCACGAATGATACGAATGGCAGCATCCGCATCACGGATATTGTTGAATGACAATTCTTTCCCGTTAAGCTGTTTAGCAGATGCAATCGAGTAGTCAGTCGGCAAGGCTTTTTGGTAGAAATCTGCATCCTGTTGAGGATTTTCCCCATAGCGCATGGCCTGCTTGAGGTCATAAGTCAAGGTCAGCTTTTCAGGTTTGCTTTCACCCACTTGAGTTGTGAAATACTCTGCAATCAAGGCATCATAAGCCGCTGTGTGACGGAAAACCTTGGCTGCCAAACGTTGGCGAGTTTCGTAAGTGGTTTCGCCGTTAACTGACAACTCGTCCAAAACCACTGTATAGTCAGCAGGGTCTACCACAACCGTCACACTGGCATGATTTTTCGCTGCTGAACGAAGCATAGATGGCCCACCAATATCGATATTTTCAACTGCATCAGCATAAGTCACATCCGGTTTGAGGATTGTTTCCTTGAATGGATAAAGGTTGACCACAACAAGGTCGATGAACTCAATCTGATTGTCCTTAGCTGCTTCCAAGTGACTATCCAAGTCACGACGAGCCAAAAGTCCCCCGTGGATATTTGGGTGAAGGGTCTTGACACGACCATCCATCATTTCTGGGAACCCAGTCACATCATCAATCGCAATGGTATCTACCCCAGCATTATTAAGGGCAACCTTGGTCCCACCTGTTGAGATGATGTCCCAACCGAGTTTTTTAAGTTCTTGGGCAAATTCAACAATACCCACTTTGTCTGAGACGCTGATTAAGGCTTTTTTCGTCATTCTATTCCTCTTTCTTTAAGTCCAAGCGCATAGCGACTTCGTT
Source organism: Streptococcus sp. 79 (assembly GCF_013277425.1). Classification (NCBI taxonomy): domain Bacteria; kingdom Bacillati; phylum Bacillota; class Bacilli; order Lactobacillales; family Streptococcaceae; genus Streptococcus; species Streptococcus sp. 79. The sequence goes on along the minus strand of NZ_VMMW01000015.1, from coordinate 65,606 downwards.
ATTTTCTTCTATAAATCCTGTTTCCTGAAAACCCAAACTAGTCAACAGGTGCTTCATTTTTTCATTTCCAACCACATAATCTGCAACAATATGACTGCAGACTCTATCCATCTGAGCCTCTTTGATTAGAACTTCCAAGGCTTTTCTACCATAACCTCTTCCTTGGTACTGCTGACCAATCATTATCCGCCAGATAAAGTATTCCGCTTCATCCTTGTCTATTTCCAGCAGGAGAAAGCCAACCACTTGCTTATCCCAATAGATTGCCCTCGGAAACACATCTTCATTTTCCCGGTAGAGCCATGCGTCAGCTAAAGAGCGTACATTTGGAGCCACAAAACGTGCTCGTTCATCAGCTTCAGATATTTTCAAATCCAGCACTGCCTGAAAACTGCTCTCATCTACTAATTTTATCTCAATCATTTTTTCTCCTTTTGAATAAATAGGGTTTTGAGTTGATTAAAGACTAATCCAACTCATATAAAAGGTAGTTATCAAAATTTATGATTCCTTTGAGATAATCTCGGTCTGCTTTAGACAACTCAAATTCTGGAAAAGTCGCAATTAAACTGGACAAATAAAAATAATTCGGGTGCCTACGATAAGAAAAACCCGCTTGACCGAATCTCCCTTGACAGAAATCATAGGCAAGTTTTAATTCTTGACTTGTGACACCATCTAAAATTTTATCTAACTCTGAAAGCTGACTTTTATCAGTATTTTCTATCATAGCTTTCACTGTATTTACTAAAACAAAAAGAAAATCATTAGTATTATCCAGTAGGGTTGGTCTGTTAGATAACTTATTCTTTAACTCCATATAGTAGTGATCAATATTCATTTCTTCCTCTCCACTCCCAAACTATCCAGCACCTCCGGATACAACTTGTACTCTGCCTCATGAATGCGAGTTTCAAAACTGTCAATCGTATCATCAGCTAGTCGTGGCACACGCACTTGTTTGATAACCTTTCCTGTATCCACACCTGAATCCACCCAATGAATGGTCACGCCGCTCTCAGCAACGCCAGCATTCCAAGCATCCTCAATCCCATGAGCTCCTGGAAATTCTGGCAAGTAGGCTGGATGAATGTTGATAATCCGACCTTCATAAGTCGCCAATAAGGTTGGCCCAACAATTTTCATGTAGCCTGCTAGACAAACCAAGTCAATCTGGTGCTCTTCCAAGAGTTCGACAATGGCTGCTTCGTAGTCTGCCTTGCTCTCAAACTCCTTGAGTTCAAAAGCATAGGACAGAACGCCGAGCTTGTCTGCACGTTCGAGCACATAGGCGTCACGATGGTCTGAAAAGACAAACTCTACTGGAAATTGTTCCGCTATCACCTGAAAATTTGAGCCATTACCAGAGGCAAAAACCGCTATTTTTTTCATTTGATGATGACACTTTCGTTTTCTTTCTTGACGATACGACCGATTTCATAGACTGGTTCATCCAACAATTCCTTGACACGACTTACATTTTCAGGGCTAACTGCCAGCATAAGCCCCACACCCATATTGAAGATTTCAAACATTTCTTCATGTTTGATTTTACCATATTTTTCAAGAGCTTTGAAAATAGGAAGCACTGGAACTTTGCTTTCCTCAATCTCAGCAGCCAAGTCAGCTGCAAACATGCGAGGGACATTTTCGATAAAGCCACCACCAGTGATGTGGGCAATGCCGTTGACCAACCCTTCCTTGATGAGTGGTAAGACAGCCTTGACATAGATACGAGTCGGCTCAAGAAGAACTTCCTTAAGTTTCTTACCTTCCAATTCTGGCAAGATTTCCTCACCTGTATAGTCAGCAAAGACACGACGAACGAGAGAGTAACCATTGGAATGAATCCCACTTGAAGCAAGTCCAAGAAGAACATCTCCCTCTGCCACTTTTGAACCGTCAATGATTTGAGATTTTTCAGCCACACCGACCGCAAAACCAGCCAAATCATAGTCATCTTCGCCATACATGCCAGGCATTTCAGCTGTTTCCCCACCGATAAGGGCAGCGCCTGCCTGCACACAGCCCTCTGCCACACCAGCAACAACTTGTTCTAGCTTAGCTGGTTCATTCTTCCCTGTTGCTACATAGTCAAGGAAATAGAGGGGCTCCGCACCTGCAGCAATGATATCATTGACACACATGGCAACACAGTCCTGACCGATGGTATCGTGTTTGTCGTACTTGATGGCCAGCATGAGCTTGGTTCCGACACCGTCAGTCCCTGAAATCAAGACGGGCTCTTTGACCCCAGTCTTTGAAAGGTCAAACATACCACCAAAGCCACCCAGAGCTCCCATGACACCTGCACGCTCCGTACGAGCCACGTGCTTTTTGATCCGTTCAACAACTTCATAACCCGCTTCAACATCCACACCAGATTGAGCGTACGCATTTTTATTTGCCATTTTATTTTTCCTTTTCTTTTTTTGGGAAAGACTGCGACGTATTTTTAGATAAACAATTATTTTATCTAAAAATACTAGTCAGGTCTCTAGCTTTAGTCCCATAGGAGAAAGCGTCTACTGACAAATGCTTTAGCTTTTAGTCAATAGTGAGACGTGAAGTATAAGCATTCTTATTTGTCATTTTTATATTCCTTTTCTTTAATGGAGAATCTGTGATCTATTTGTAAAAACTGGTCTTTTCTTCCAAACTTCTACGATAGTCTTCTTCGTAGTCATAGAGAGGCGTTGGGTAATCACCATCAAAATAAGCGACACAGAGACCACCATTTGGCGCATCCGTTTCAATACCAATTGAATCAATCAACCCCTCAACGGAAAGGTAGGTCAGACTGTCCGCACCAATGATTTGGCGCGTTTCTTCGACCGTATGATTGGCCGCAATCAGCTCCTGACGGGTCTGGATATCAATCCCATAGAAGCATGGATAAGCTAGCGCTGGACTTCCAATAGCAACGTGAACTTCAGTCGCTCCCGCTTCTTTCAATAGCTGAACGATACGACGAGAGGTCGTCCCACGTACAATAGAGTCATCAATCATAACCACACGCTTGCCTTTTACAACGCCTGAAACAGCAGAGAGTTTCATCCGCACCCCTTGCTCCCGCAATTCTTGAGTCGGTTGGATAAAGGTACGTTGGGTGTATTGGTTCTTGATGAGGCCCATTTCATTTGGTAGCCCAGACTCTTCCGCAAATCCCATAGCTGCGCTGAGTGAAGAATTGGGTACACCGACTACAATATCCGCCTCATGCTTGAATTCTCGCGCCAATTGGGCACCCATACGTTTACGTGCCGTATGGACATTGACACCATGAATGTTAGAATCAGGGCGGGCAAAATAGATATACTCCATAGAACAGATTGCTAACTGAGTATCATCTGTATAGCTGTCATACTGAATGCCCTCGTCATCAATAATCACAATCTCACCTGGCTTCAAATCACGAATCCACTCTGCACCAATGACCTCAAAAGCACAGGTCTCAGAGGAAATAACCACCGCTCCGTTGGCCATTTTCCCGATAGAAAGCGGACGGAAACCATTGGGGTCAAGAGCCGCAATCAACTTGTCCTCAAACAGCAAGATATAGGCAAAACCACCTTTAACTAGGCTGAGTGCCTCCTTGATTTTGCCCATCAAGTTCGGATTATGGCTGCGACGAATGAGATGAGCCAAGATTTCCGAGTCCGAAGTCGCGCTGAAAATCGCGCCTCTTTGTTCCAATTCTTTCTTGAGAGAGGCCGCATTGGTCAAGTTTCCATTATGAGCCAATCCAAACTGCATATCGTGAAAACGGAAGAGGAAAGGCTGAATATTATCTACAGAAGCTTCGCCAGCAGTCGCATAACGCACATGACCAATCGCACTAGTTCCTGTCAATTTATCCAAATTAACTGGATTTCTGAAGACTTCTGATAAAAGCCCCATGTCACGATGGCGCTTCAATTGTCCCTGATCATTGGAGAGGATTCCTGCCCCCTCCTGACCACGGTGCTGAAGACTGTGGAGACCAAAATAGGTCAATTTAGCAGCATCTGGATGTCCCCAGATACCGAAAACACCACATTCTTCATTAAGAGATTTTACTTCGTATGTCATTTTTATACCTAATTTTCATTTGTGTATCATTCCTTCAGTAGAGCGGAATGATACGGTAGGAGCTCCTTCACTCGCAAAACAAAACATTTGCAATCATCATGACCTAGATCTACATGACTTTTACATTATTGATACTATCTATTAGAAAATCTGCAAGTCTTATTTTCCAGTAAAGTATTTAACCGCTGACGCGAACAGGTGCTGGTCTTTATTTCCTGGGATATTTTGGAAAAGACCTTCCTCATAACGTTCTGAGTGGCCCATCTTACCGATGATTTGGCCGTTCTTGCTGGTAATTCCTTCGATGGCATGGACAGAACCATTCGGATTGTACTTAGAGTCCATACTTGGTTTGCCGTCAAAGTCAACATATTGGCTAAAGATTTGACCATTGTCACGGAGCTCTGCAAATTCCTCAGCTGTCACGACAAACTTCCCTTCACCGTGCGAAACAGGAATGGCATGAATCTCACCAACTTCCACTCCAGCAAGCCATGGTGAGTTAGTATTGGCAATGCGAGTTTCCACCATCTTGGCCACGTGTTGGTTGGCATCATTGTAGAAGAGGGTTGGGCTAGTACTGCTGGCCTCTTCGAAGTTCCCGTATGGAAGAAGACCTGATTTGACCAAGGCCTGGAATCCATTACAGATACCGATAATCAAGCCACCACGGGCAATAAAGCTGTCAATAGCCACACGGACTTTTTCATTGAGCAGGATGTTGACAATAAACTTAGCGGATCCATCTGGCTCGTCCGCAGCTGAGAATCCACCTGCAAAGAAGAGAATGTTTGCCTTGCCGATGTTGTCAACCATAGTTTCAACTGACTTGACAATAGCCTCTTCATTCAAGGTCACAAATGGCAGCAAGTTTACCTCTGCACCTTCTTTCTCAAAGGCCTTGGCTGAGTCATATTCTGAGTTGGTTCCTGGGAAGACTGGGATGTAAACCACAGGTTTTTCAACCTTTTCTTTGGCTTTAATCACAACATCTGATACCACAGCTGGTACTTCAGCTAGTTCTTTAGCTTGGGCAAACTCTGTTGGGTAAACTTCTTCCAATTTGCCTTGGAAAGCACTGTCAAGCTTGTGTCCATCTAGCTTCACACCGTTGACAGTCAGTGTAAAGGCTGCTTTCGTTTGTCCAATCTTCTCTAATCCAGCAATTTCTTCAGGAGAAGTAAAGACAAATCCACCTAATTGTGCTGTCAAAGCCGTTTCTAGTTCAGGCAAGGTTACCTCTGCACCGATATGACTTCCAAAAGTAGCAAGTGCCAAACTTTCAAGCACACCGCCGTATTTAACAGCTGAAGCTGCTGTTACTTTGTGAGCCTTTTGAAGGGCTTCAAACTGAGCAAAGTTAGACTTAATCAAGTCAAAATCAATTTCTGCAGAGAGGGCTTGGCCTGGGATGTAGTAGATGTTTTCACCAGCATTCTTGAACTCTGGCGAAAGCACCTTACGGCTATCTGCCGTCGTCACTCCAAAGGCTACCAAGGTTGGTGGCACTGTCAATTCTTCAAAAGTACCAGACATAGAGTCCTTACCACCGATAGATGGCAAACCAAGCTGAATTTGTGCCTCGATAGATCCTAGGAGAGCTGCTACTGGCTGACCAAAACGCTCTGCTTGTTTATCCATGCGCTCGAAGTACTCTTGGTAAGAGAAGCGAGCCTTAGACCAATTGGCACCTGTTGCTGCTAGACGAGCTGTAGCTTCGATCACCGCATAGGCAGCACCGTGGTATGGAGACCATTCAGCTACATATGGGTTGAAACCTTGGGCCATGACTGATGCAGTATGAGTCACACCGTGTTGAACTGGCAATTTCTGTACAGAGGCCTCAGTTGGTGTGAGTTGATAGCGACCACCAAGTGGGTGATTAACCGTTGAACGACCAACAGAGCAATCAAAGATAGTCTGCAATCCTTTTTGACTCGCATGGTTGAGGTCAGATAGAACGGTAAGGGTATCTGCTTCCAGTGTTTCTACGCTTGTTGTACGCTCTTCTGGAAGTTTGACGTCCTTGTCCACAACCTTAGCATCGACAACCACTCGTACACCATTGGTATCAAGGAAACGACGTTCCAAGTCGACAATGGTTTCACCATTCCAGTGCATGACTAGATTTGGTTTTTCAGTCACTGTCGCCACCACAACAGCATCAATATTCTCTTTGTTACATTCAGCAACGAAGGCATCTACATCCTCAGGACGAACCACAACTGCCATCCGTTCTTGAGATTCAGAGATGGCAATTTCGGTACCATTCAAGCCCTGGTATTTAAGAGGCACCTTGTTGAGGTCAATTTCCAGACCGTCTGCCAATTCACCGATAGCCACACAGACTCCGCCTGCTCCAAAGTCATTGGACTTCTTGATAAGACGAGTGACAGCGCCATTACGGAAAAGGCGTTGAATCTTGCGTTCTTCGATAGCATTCCCTTTTTGAACTTCAGCTCCAGCAGTTTCCACGGACTCAACCGTTTGAACCTTAGAAGAACCTGTCGCTCCACCGACACCATCACGTCCAGTCTTACCTCCAAGAAGGATAATGACATCACCTGCTTCCGGTTTTTCACGGACAACATTGCCCTTAGGAGCCGCACCTACAACAGCACCAAGCTCCATGCGTTTAGCTACAAAACCTGGGTGGAAGTATTCACGAACATAGGTCGTCGCAAGCCCAATCTGGTTACCATATGAAGAATAACCATGAGCCGCTGTCTTAGAAATGACCTGTTGTGGCAATTTCCCAGCGCGAGTTTCTGAAATCGGTGCGGTAATATCTCCAGCACCTGAAATACGCATGGCTTGATAAACGTAGGAACGACCTGACAATGGGTCACGAATAGCACCACCAATACAAGTAGCCGCTCCACCAAATGGCTCAATTTCCGTTGGGTGGTTGTGAGTTTCATTCTTGAACATTAGGAGCCATGGTTCTTTCACACCATCAACGTCCACTTCGATTTCAACTGAGCAAGCATTGATTTCGTCAGACACTTCCATGTCATCCAAACGTCCATTAGCACGCTCATAACGACCGAAAATAGTCGCCATATCCATCAAGGTTTGTGGTTTTTCAGAACGCCCCAACTCCTCACGCATGGCAATATACTTGTCATAGGTCGCCTGCAATTGCTTTTGGAATTTAGAAGCTGAAAAGTCGATGTGTTTCAACTCTGTCTCAAACGTCGTGTGACGGCAGTGGTCAGACCAGTAAGTGTCCAAGACCTTGAGTTCTGTTTCCGTCGGCACCCGCCCGATTGACTTGAAATAGTCTTGGATAAAGAGCAAATCATCCACTTCCATGGCCATCCCTTGCTCAGCCTTGTAGCGAGCAAAGTCTTCTGCTGTATAACTTTCAAAGAAAGTCAATTTAGGAATGGTCTTGTCTGACTCAGAAAATTCCTGCTTGGCAATCCCTGTCGTGATGTCCTTGAAACGAGAATCAACTGGATTGAGCAAGTAGTTCTTGACCGCTTCTAATTCAGTCGCATCGATATCTTTATTGACCAAGTAAAGTTGGGCTGTATTAACTGTCACGTCACTAGAACTTCCCAGCAAAAGCAAGGCTTCCTGTGAAGATGCTGCACGCTGATCAAACTGCCCTGCTAGGCTTTCAATGGCAAAGAAAGCATAGTTAGCAAGATCCGCCTGTACAGCAGCTTCATCCAAGACATGGTCTGTCACCTGCTCAGAGAAGATGTGTTTCTCTGCAGGCGCAAACAAGCCCTCTGCCAAATCAAAGACATCATAGACTTGCACAATACGAATACTTTTCAAGCTTGAAAGTCCCAAGTTGTGCTGGAGTTCTCTCACCAAACTCTCTGACTTGACCTGAAAATCAGCCTTTTTTTCAACAAAAATACGTTTATCCATCAATCCTTATTCCTTTATTTCAGCTTTTACAATGTTCCAACGACCTTGAGGTTGTTATTTCAAACCCTGCAACTTTTCCCAGACAATCTCGTAAACATCTGTTAGTTCTCCCAATCCTCTACAGAGTGAAAAGGTCTGGGGGACCCTTTCAGCCTGAGTCCTTTTAGTTGAGAGACGAAGGTTTTCCGCTGCAAACAGATTATTTCAAACCTTGCAACTTCTCCCAGACAACTTCATAAACGTCTGTTAGCTCTCCTAATCCCCTACGGAAAACATCCTTATCCATGTGGTTGCCATCCGCATCCCACAAACGGCAGTTATCTGGTGAAAATTCATCTGCTAAGATAATCTTGCCATCCTTGTCAAAACCGAACTCTAGCTTAAAGTCAATCAACTTAAGCCCAATCTCAGCAAACCAGCCTTTCAAGAGTTCATTGATACGACGGGTTTCTTCCTTCAAGTAGGAAATCTGCTGGTCATCCGCAATCTGTAGGAATTTCACATGCTCATCATTGATAAATGGATCATCCAAATCATCATTTTTGTAGTAAAATTCAACAATCGGGGTCTCCAAGGCGATTCCCTCATCCACACCAAAACGTTTTGAAAAGGAACCAGCTGTATAGTTACGGAGCACGACTTCCAAAGGAATAATCTCAACCTTTTTATTGAGTTGTTCCGTGTCTGAAAGTTTCTCCACAAAGTGAGTCGCCACACCAGCCGCATTTAATTTCTCAAAAATAAAAGATGAAATCTGATTATTCAAGACTCCCTTACCTGCAATCTGCTCCTTCTTGACACCGTTGAAAGCAGTCGCCTGGTCCTTGTAAGTTGAAATAATAAGATTTTCATCCTCAGTTGTATAGATATCTTTAGCTTTTCCCGAATAGATCAATTGTTTTGACATTTTAAAGTTCGCCTTTCGTATTACTTGAGCACATTTTACCACAAAAAACCAAAAAACACAAGAATTTAACCGAATAAATAGTAGATGTTTTTCAAAAATTGTAAAGAAAAAACTGCAAGAAGAATCTTTCTCACAGTTTAAAAATTATTTAACTCTAAAAACACGAACATTACTCTTTGTTCAAAAATTGATCCAAATAATAACGTAGGTAACTTTTCTTGCCCGTAATCATCTGCAAGCGGCCTTCCACCCCGTACCTAAGTTTTTCAGCCTGCTCCGAAGTTAGATTAGTCTCCGCCTCGATTTTAAAGAAATTCCCTTTCTCAGTCTTAGTAGCTGTCGCATCAATACTTGTAATAGTAGAATCTAGGAAAAGTTGATTCCCGGCATCATGAGTCGTAGTATAGCGAACAGAATCACCGACCTTGATTCTTGCTACATATTTTGAACTTAGATAAGCTGTGAGTTTGGCTTTCCCTTCTCTTTCCAAAGATGGATAAAGTTGGGCTAGTAGGGCACCTTCTGCAACCATGCTAGAATCACTGGTCTCAGGATTAAGATGAAGCACCCCATCCTCACTCGCCGTAACTTTCCCCTTGTCTAAAAGATTTCCCTGTACCTTCTTACCTGACTCTGCCTCCAAAATTTTCTGGGCTAGAAGGGTCAATTCCTGACCAACCTTTGCCAAGTGTTGGGATTTAAGGGATTCCAATTGACTGCTTAACCCTGACGCATAGGCTTGCTGGGTACCTGAACCTGCATACTGGACACGGTAAGTAGCAAGACTAGATTCTAACTGAGAAATCTGTGCTTCAACCTGTGCAACTGCCTGAACCTTAGTTTGGGGATTTTCCTCGCCCTGAGACTTGTAGGACTGGTAAAGAGAGTAGGCTAGATTCTGACCGGCCAAGGAAGCACCTGTTTCAATAGCTGACTTAGCTGTCTGGTAATCGCGAATTTTAGCCTCTGTTTGACTGATGAGGTTGCCGATTTCGGCTTGGGTTTGGCTAGCTGCTGCATTCTGGGACGCGATGGTCTCATTTTGTTGCGATGTACTAGCCCTAAGACTGCCTGCTTGACTGATGTAGTCGCGAAAGGTGGCTTGGTAGCCAAACTTATCCTCCTCTGGAAAGTGGTTCTCCCCTTCTTGCAGGCTCTTTTGCAGATACTCCAATTGCTTTTTTTGATCCTTTAGCATGTCCAACTGACTGGCATAGGACTCCGCTTGGACACCCTCTGCCCCTTCTTGGTATTGAACCAAAAGATCCCCCTTCTTAACCAGCTTATTTTCTTCCAAATGATTGACAAGAATACGATTGTTGCTAGTTGACTGGATATTTGCAAGGATACGACTAGGTTCGACAGTAGCTCTAGTGGACAAACTCATCTCCTTCTCTGCAACAGTTGCAAAGCCAAGTAAAAACACAAGCAGAAGGGCCATGGGTACAATCACACTACTGGAAAAATTATGGTAACGACGATTATAAAACTCCGCACTTTCTAAAAATTCTGGTTTCATCCTCTCCTCTTTCTAGCTATTGACCAAATGGGCGTAAAAGCCACCCTGTGCAAGCAAATCAGCATGCTTTCCTTCTTCGACAATCTTGCCCTGATCCAAGACAACTACCTTCTCTGTCCGCTCAGCAATAGTCAAGCGGTGAGCAATGAAAATCAAGGTCTTGTCCAAAGCCATGAGATTATCGACAATCCGCTTCTCTGTCAAAATATCCAAACTGCTAGTCGCCTCATCCAAAATCAAGACCGGCGCATCTGTCAAGAGAGCACGCGCCAAAGCGATTCTCTGACGTTGACCACCTGAAATCCCTGCCCCATCCGAAGTCAATTCTGTCTGGTAATTCAGTGGCATGCGCTCGATATCCTCTCGAATCTCTGCCAATTCGACCGCCCGTAAGATATCTTCCTGTGTCGTCCCCTCCTTGGCTCCCAAAAGAAGATTGTCCAAAATCGTTCCGTTAAAGACATAGGGCTGTTGAGGCAGATAGTTGATGTACTGGCGCAGGGCTTTTTTATCAATCTGATTGAGATTGACACCACCCAGACTAATCTCCCCTTGACTTGGGTCGTAAAAATTAACCATCATCTTGGCCAAAGTCGTCTTACCTGACCCTGAAATCCCCACAAAAGCCACCTTAGACCCTTGGGGAACGGTTAAATTGATATCCGACAAGACGTCTCGACCATAGCCATACTTGTAATGAACCTGCTTGAAGGTCATATCTCCCTTCATCAAGCTCAAATCCTCAACTGTTTTCTTCTCCTCAAACTCAGAAGCTACTAGATACACTTCATTTAGACGGTTATTGGCAACCTGCGCTGTCTGAAGCTTGGTTTGCAGATTGATGATATTTTCCAAAGGATTGGTAAAGTAAACCAGCAAGGTATTATAGGTAATCAACTGCCCCAAACTCATCTTGCCATCCATGACCAGAACAGCCCCCATCCAGAGAATGCCGACATTAAGCAAGAGATGGGCAACCTTTTTCAGAGCCTTTTGCTGACTCTCTGCTCGACTATAGGTAAAGGATTTCTTCAGATAATCCACAAATTCCTTGTCAATTTTTTGGTAACGCTGACTTTCACTGGTCAAGGACTTGATAGTCTCAATACCGTTGATGTCCTCAATGATAGAAGAAGACAGAACCGCATTGGCTTCCATGGTATCCCGATTCATCTTTTCAAACGGCTTCATAAAGGCAAAGATAATCACTGTGTAGATAGGAAGCGCCAATAAAGTCATGAAAAAGAGATTGGTATTTTGTGAAAATAGAACAAGGGAAATAATGACAACCGTTGACACATCTAGGAAAATCGAAAGGATGGTCGAAGCCAGCGCATCGATGATACTGTTAGCATCTGTAAAACGAGACACGATCTCCCCTGTCCTGCGTGTCGCAAAGAAGGACATAGGGAGGTGAAAAACATGCTTGATATAGGACAAAATCACGTCAATCGACAAGCGTTGCCCCAAAACAAGCAAGAGATACTCCTGAGCGTAAGACAAGATTTGCTGGAGGATGTAGACGATGACTAGCCCAATAGAAATAATCCCTAGTGTCGAACGCATCTGATCTGGCACATAGGTATCAATGATAGACTGCAGATAATAAGAACCCACAATGTTAATCACGGTTACCAAGAGTGTTGCCAAAACGATATTGGCAATCAAGCCACGCTGCTTCACTAATATAGGGATAAAAGAGAGCAGACCATTTTTTTGTTCCTTATGAGGCTTATAGTCTGGACTAGGTGCCATAAAAAGAGTCACTCCTGTCCATTCTTCCTCAAAACGCTCACGTGGCAGTTTAGTCAACTTCACCCCGGGATCTGGATCGGCAATATGAATGCTATCCTTATCCTGCCCAGTCACCACATAGTAGTGGAGCAATTTCCCTTCCTTAAGCACATGGGCAACAAAAGGAAAAGTCAAATCCGGCAAGTCAAAAAGAGTCATATCCGCCTTAATGGCTCGCGTCTCAAAACCAATCTCCTCTGCCACCTTGACCAAGCCCAAAGCCGTCGTCCCATCCATGGTCGTCTTAGCCAATTCTCGCAAGTGAGCCAAAAAATAATAACTACCATAGTAGCCAAAAACCATGGCTAATGAAGCTACACCGCAGTCCATCTGATCCACTTGCGGACGATAGTGACGTTTCCCAAATTTCATATTCATCTCCTTTTCCCTAATACTCAATGAAAATCAAAGAGCAAACTAGGAAACTAGCCGTAGGCTGCTCAAAACACTGTTTTGAGGTTGTAGATAGGACTGACGAAGTCAGTCACATATATACGGCAAGGCGACGTTGACGTGGTTTGAATTTGATTTTCGAAGAGTATAAACTCATCTGATAACAACTATCTTACCCCAATCACTAAACAAAAACTGGACTTCCTTCCCAAATGCGCCTATCTCCCTCCCAACTGCACTTTTTGGATAAAAAAATAGGCAGAACAAACGTTCTACCTAGAAAATATAAGAATTACAAGTTAACAAAACCGAAATGATTTCATATCATTATTAAGTAAAGAAAAAAATTTTAGTATTTCTAAAAACTATTTATAATAGACATTATAGCATTAAATAAAAATGGTACAGAAAACACTACTGTCAATCTTAAATTTTTAAATCTCGCATAATTTGTTATCCCAATTAGTAATACTGTCAATACGCTGAAATAGGCAAACTTTATATCCGATGGATTAAATAAATAACAAAGTAAAATGCTAAAACTTAAGGTTATATTTTTAGATAAAAGAATATCTCCAAAGTTCCTCTTATTCTTATCAAAAAATAATGTAATCAGAAAGAGAGAAAATCCATATTCAATAAGAGTTGCTATAAATGTGAAAACAACAGAAATCACTGTCAATATTGTTTCTATTTTAATTGTAAAAAGATTAGATAGTTCAGATAATTTATCAATTTGTTCATCTAAAATTCCCGACTTCATCAGTAAATCAATAAACAAATATAAAAGAAAAAGATAAATAATCAGATTCATTAATTTGTATAAACTATTATTTGTTTGAAATTTCATAAACCCGTCCTTCCTCTATTAAAATCCTTTGAGATTTGCTAATCAATTCTTGATTCAATAAATTATGAGATACATATATAATAGTAGAGCTTTCTTTCATGGAAATTAAGCGTTTAGCAATCATATCAATACTTCTTGCATCCACTGTTGATAAAGTCTCATCAATAAAAATATAATCCCAATTTTTAGCAAAAATTAAGGATAAGCCTAATTTGAATTTTGTTCCAGTAGATGCTGTCATATAGTTATCTCCGATTTTATTATCAAAAAAAGTATTAATTTGTTCTTTATCCTCAAATGATAGATGGATTTGAAAAGAATCACACAACAACTGCAAATTTTCTTCTATAGTAAATGGAACAACCCCAAGCTGATTGGTATCAAGGTATAGTACATCTTTGGAGACACAATTCTTTAAACCACTATCAAAAGTCTCTAGCCCAGCTAAAAGTTGTAGAAGGGTGCTCTTTCCTGAACCATTCTCTCCTTCAACTCTGTAAATTCCCTTATCAATCTCTAGTGATATATTTTTCAATATACATTTATCATAACTTTTAGATTCATTTTCAATTTTCATAATTTAATTCCCTCTATCAACGCTGCTAAAATTAATAAAAGATAAGAAATGATATACCATTTTAAATTACTTTTTATATAAATAAGTATATTTTTAATTCCCCTATCCTTCAATAATCGGTATAAAAGATACTGACTCATACCTTGATACCAAATAAAATTCGGTATTTCAATAAGAGCATGAGGTAATATTCCTTTTATTGTAGCTACTATTCCAATCATCTGACCAGATATACCCAATTGTATTCCTAAAGATAGCAAATCAAAAAGTTGCAATAAGGGCGAAATCGGAAAACAGAATAGATATAGCAAAAAATTTGTAGAATTTGCCTGTAAAACTGTCAATGTAAATTGTAATTCCAGTTTCGGAGGTATAGTAGCAAAAGTCTCATTTTTTAATATAAAGCTTAAAAGTAAACCTAGTAAAAAACAGACTATACAAAATAACACATAGTAAATCAGAAAACCACTTTTTCTCATCTAATGCCCCCTACTAAAATTACAAATATTATCAGAAAACAATATAAAACCAGAAAACTCCATCTCAATAAACTAACTGTACCTTTAATTAAAAATAGAGCTTTCTTATAATAGACATAGGCTATAAAATAATTGAATGGAATCAATAACAAATTCAACAAAATACTTTTTATATCATTACTATAACTTGTCACCGGAATCAAACATAACAACAATGAAAATTGTAAGAAAGAGATTAAATGCGTCAACATCATTAGTTGTGCATTCTTAAAAAAGAAATTCATTTTAGAATGATTAAGAGCAGATAATTGAAGTAAAGCTAGATCTACCCCAATTGAGGATTTATGATTCCCTATTATTGCCTCCATTAATGTAATATATATTGAGGTATAAAGAAATAATATTGGTATTTTTGTGTCATCAATTGATAACATCGTCATCATATACCAAAATAGATAGGAAAGAAGAATACTAATCAAAATAAAAGAAAAAGTTAACCCTTTATTTAACCAACAAAAACGAAGCAATATAAATAGACTGCTACGAAATCTTTTTTGACTCATTCGACTGCTTTTAAAATAGAAATTACTCGCATGATTATCTAATATCCCCATGACTAAAATAAAATAATTGAGTAGTATGACATAAATTACAACTTGTCCTTGTTCTATAGACAATAGTCCTATAGATAAAAATAAGAACAATTTACTTATAATTGAAAACAAACTAGGTAGAATTAAAGAAATAATTTGAATAGCTATCAAACAAAGAGTAATGGATAAATAAAAATATCCAATAATATCTAGAAAATACAAAATAAATAAATAAATGAATGATTGTAAAATTTGGAAAGAATAATATTTCTTGACAATGGCAAGAAGATAGAGAAAAATATAGTTTTTCCTTATATAGAAAGTATTTATTTTTTTACTTTGGATAGGCAGTTTCATATTATAACGATTCAAAGTAGCGTAATCTACTACCAAAAAAAGTAAAAATAATTTCCCTTGAAAAGGAAGATAGCTTTTAAAATAGATTGACAAACTTATGATAACAAAAAACAAAAGGGTTATCCCAATAAAATTAAGATAACCTAAAATACTTTCACATTCTTTTTTAGAAAGTATTTTCATCTAGTTCTACCATAGAGCTGCTTTAGCAGCACCTTTCTTTTTCAATATATAAAGAACTGTTGCTGCAATACCCGAACCAATAGAATCTACTCCTGTGATTGCACCTACAATTGAAATTACTGCTGTAACTGTACTATAAGCACTAATCAAATTGACTACAGTAGCAGCAGCTTTTGTCGAAATTCCTAATGTCCCAGCCAACATAGGAAAAGAAACAACACCTAAGCTTAACCAACTAATGACTGCTAACATTGCTGAAACAATAAGAAATTTATTATGAAATTCCATTCTTTTAGATTTCATTTTAGTGTACTCCTTTTGTATATTATGTATGTTTTATTGAGAGTTAATTCGCACATGTTGTATTCCTAACTCTCTTCAAATGTTCGTCTATATTTTATACTACTTTTATTAACATATCTATAATAAATAAATTACTACTACATTTTCCTAGACTATCAAATTACTTTTATATCACTAAGACTCAATAAAAGATAATGTCTATTTAACTTTTATACGATTACTACCTCCTTTTTAGTTTACACTTCCTACATCATAAATAAACATACTCAACCCTCACAATCTCCAAATAACTCTTCTATATCATTGAAAATTGAGTTTCATCCTCTATACTAATGTAGGAAACCTATTAAAACATTCCTTTAATCCAATATAGGAATACCTTATGCCATTAATCTCTACCTGATATTATAGATAGAACCAGACTCCTATACTTAAAAGGACAAACAACGTTCCAACCATAATAAACTTCCTTTCTTTTTGGAATCGTTTTCTTTATGAGTTTAGTATAACAAAAACATGAAAAAAACAACATGACTTAGAAGTCAGGTTGTTGGGAAATCTATTTGTTTTTCTGCTAAAATTTTCTGAACTAATACCTGATCATCTAGCAATTCTGCTAGAGAAATCGCCTTTTCATAGAAACTTTCTGCCTCTGCCACATTCTTATCTACAAATAAAGCATATTTCGCCTTTAACAAAAATAGATGAGGTCGGTAAAAAACATGTCTTGTTTTAGCAATAATTTTCTCAAATGTTTGAATATATATCAGACTATCTTCTGTCTGAATTTGGATAAATAGGCTCAGAAGAACTTTTTCCATTTGAACTAGGCTAGCCTTATCTTCATATTCTGAACATAGCAATACTTTTTGAGCTAACTCCTCAAAATGTTCTTTATCTTCTAATCCCATAGCACAACAAAAGAAATACAATTCAATAATCAACAAATCATTTACAGAAAAATATTTCTTTTTTAATAACTGCTGGAAATATTCTTCCACTAACCCTAAACCGTAGGTCACATCTGAACTACCATAAATATCAAAACGAGCTTGTGTCACATCCACAATTAACTGCTCTTCCTCAGGCAAATTCTCATAATAGTTTTCATATATTTCCTCAAGTATAGCTTCTTTTCGTTCGATTCTTCCCTTATCAGCGTAGGTTTGAGAATGAATCAGCTCATCTTTGAGTTTTAGGAATCCTTTTGGAATCTCTATAACCTTAACATCCACAATATTCTGTAATGATACTCCAAGTTTATCCGCAATCAATAATAATTTAGGAAGTGTTGCTAAAGCTTGCCCATTTTCAATACGTGCTAGCTGACGAATCGTCAACTCTGATTCATCACCACAAATATCTATCTGAGTTTTTCCACAAGATCGCCTAATAGTTTTGATTTTATAACCAATTTCACGTTTCAACTCATCCATAGTAATACTCCTTAAGTTGATTACAAAGATTTCTTTTTCTTCCTAATTCTTTTGTCAATCATATATAAAACGATAAGCGAAAACAGCGGTAGAACAATATAACTCTTTTCACTCATTATCAGCTGAAATCCCAGGGTTGCTAGTATCTTAAAGATGAAAATATTCATCAAAAATAGAAAAACAAATACTAAAAAATATTTTAAAACCTTCTTCATTTCTTTTCTTCAACTTTCCTAATTTCTACACCTATTTTATCGAAAATATATATAAAACTCCAAATAAACACTTCGACTGCACTTTTTTTGGCAAAAAATAGACAGAACAAACATCCTACCTACTAAAAATATGATATGAAAGGAAAATGATTTTTTACTGACACCCTAGGCAAGCTTGGGACAAATAAATCATTGATAGCAACATTTACGACATCCTATTTAAAGTTCCTTCAATTTCTAATGTCCCCGCTATTTCTAAGCCACCTCTGGTATGATCTATTCCTAGTCAGAATAGATAACACCGTTCTAAATTACGATTCATAGTTACTCCTTTTTTGACTCGTTACTATAAGACACCTATTCCCTATAGAGCGTCTACTACCTCAAATTTATACATTCTTTTTTTCTTTACTTCTATATAAAAGAAGGAAGACCATCATAAATAATGCAATCGTTGGTATATTGAAACTATCAAACCAAGTAAGTAAAGATACTTTATTCATGTCAGCTACTAATCTGATGATGATATAAGACATTGAACTAAGTAATACCATAATTTCAGGCCAAACTTTCAGTATTGATTTAATAAATTTCATATTAAACTCCAATGTGATGCATTCCTAGATTCTAGCCTAGCCATTTTAGCGCAGACTAACAAGTCATTCTTAACTGTTTACTCTACTCGCTTTTTATTGACCTTATATCCTAGATAAAAGAGCCCAAATAAAACGGGGTAAATTTCTGGATAAAATAAGGTATTGATCGGATTTTTTAACATCAAATACGTTGCGATGTAGATTATGAGCGATACGGTAAAATATCCCTCAGCGAATCCTAATAAAAATGTTTTCATAAGAAACTCCTAATTACCTGACAAGAATGGCGGAAAAACGCTACCATTCATATACACAAAATCCTTTTGATTCATGTTCTTCATTTATAGTTTTGATTATTTTTTGACAAATCTTTGCGAAAAATACCAAAATATCCTGCGAAAAGCAAACCAACTAAAGTCCATTGCCAATTAAAGGATACTAACGAACCTGTACGAATCACATGAAGCGCGACATTAAGAATTATTCCCAACAAAGGACATATCGTGGCTAGTTTAGGTAACAATGTATTGAGATTAAGGTTGCGATTATTCATTATCTAACGCCCACGACGAGCCAAATCTGAACCAAATTTGTAACCAGCATTAAAAATTTGTACAGCAGCATTCAGTACTCCTGCAATCCCAACTGCTTCCGCAAGACCAAAACCACCTTTTGTTCCCACTAATTCATCGTCAGATAATTGATAAATTGTTCTAAGTTCATATTCGTCATTACTCCTTTGTATTATATTTTATTGCTATGTAAATGATTAAAATGAGTATTGGATAAGTAAATACTTCTGAAATATCCATAAAATTTATACTATACTGTCCAGATAATATTTTATAATCAATTAAAATTTGAACGATAGTAAAAATAATACGTAGCGATAACAATACCCCTAATAATATCACTTCTTTTTTTAAAAACATAGAAATGCCTCTCTGACTACAATCAGATTATGGTCTATTCGCATAATACCCCAAAGCTGCTCCTCCAGCAAAAAGCGCTGCTGCTCCACCTGCTACTGCTGCACCTATCTTCCAGATAGACACTCCGGCGATTACAAGAGGCAATGCTCCCCCATCCACATCCATCAACTCTTCTTCTGTAAGAGCTACAAAGTTCTGTTCCATTTTGTCAAAATTTGTCATCTTTTTTCTCCTCTTGTTCTATTTTTTCTAAATCTTATCTTCTAAAAAATGGGGTTCCAATAAATATACCGCGTAACAATAGACCTGTAATTAGACCCCGTTGATAACTTTCCTTGCTACCACCCACCAGCAAAGCTAAGTCGCTCTCCTTTAATACTTCAATAGTATACTTATCATTCATTTCATTCATCTCTTATCCTCCTAAAAACCAAAACCTCTACGAAATCCAAGGTACCAATCTGCAAGGGTCTTCGCCCAACTTTCTCCACCTTGAATATCGGTCAATTCTTCCGAAGTTAGCTCAACAAATCCATAGTAATGTTCTTTCATTATTTTATTCCTTTCTTTTTCCTCTCACTTATTTATTCGAAAAAAATTTCGAAAACGTACAACTAAATTAAATTTTATTTAAAAAATAATTTAATGAACCACGGATACAAGATTGGTAGATACATGAACTAGGCTCCTTTCTTTTTCCTCTTACTTATCTATTCGAAAAAAATTTCGAAAATGTACAACTAAATTAAATTTTATTTGAAAAATAATTTAATATACCATGAATAGAAAATCGGTAGATACATGAAGCAAACTCCTTTTCTTTTCCTCTTACTTATCTATTCGAAAAACAATTCAAAAATGTACAACTAAATTAAATTTATTTAAAAAATAACTCAGTGAACCATGGGTAGAACACTGATATAAACATGAACTAGGCTCCTTCCTTTTTCCTCTTACTTATCTATTCGAAAAGGAAGTCAAAAAAATAAGAATATCAGAAAATTTTCCGACATTCTTATTGATAAATTTGTAAGTCTATTAAAACTATTCTACCTTGTAAAAAAATCCCTCGGTACTACCATTGATAAGTTGGTGTCCAAACCATAAGCGGTCTTGTGTAATATCAGACGAGTCAGTATAGCCATTATCTGAAGAAGAGGTGACAGACATGGTTATAGGGATTCCTGCTGGTAAAAAGGCAATAGCTGCACCAGCACCTCCATCTTTAGAAACAGAACTTGCCTTGAGATAGTGGTCAATTTCCTTAGCATGTTCAATTGAAATCTTGGAATGATCACTTACTAAACCATTTTTGTCAAAGGTGAATTCAATACCTGTACGATTCCTCCAAGTGCCTGCGACACTAGAAAAATCTCCATTTTGAATTGCAGTAATATCCATCCCTTTACTTTCTGACGGAAGGCTTGTTTCTCCATTTATAAGACTTGTGACAGATTTCCAAAAGAAAGATCTTATGTCAAGGGAAGGTGGTTTTGTCCCCAGTCCCTCTTCTGTATCTGATTCAATGACTAGTTCTAACCGTGTTCCATCCTGATTCAACTTGTATAGTTTAAGTTGGATTTGATTAGTAGATACTCGGGTAGATAATTGAAAATAACCATTTTCTAAAGGATTAAAATGTACTCGCTCTCCAATAAAGTCCAGATTGTTTTCTGCATTGGTCAGTCGAATAACTTCACCATTTTTAAGAGTTCGAATATCTAATAAATCGTAATAGTTAGAATCCATTTTTAGGGCAATCAAAAGTTCGTCCGTACCGTCTTGGTCTAAATCATACAAGCTATACTGTAATCCAGAATATTCTTTAGGATAAGTGTTTTTTAAGTTTGCTTTTGAATTGATCTCTGTATGTGAAGTTGACGAACCATCTAATACTTTGGCATATTCTTTAAGAACAGGATTATATAGGGTGTAATCAGGTTTCTTCTCTTCCGATGTAGAAGAAGTTGAACTAGTACTTGAAGCAATTGCTTCAGAACTTGTTGCAGAAGTGTTTTCACTCTGATGTTGGCAAGCCGTTAAAATAGAGATAGCTAATATACTAATACTGAATAGAAATAATTTTTTCATATGTTTAATCTTACAATTTGAAATTGTTTTTATACCCACTCACCGTTGTAATTGACACGATAACCGTCAGGTGTAGTTGTATTGATTGCGAGTGCACCAGAGCTATAGGCATAGTACCATTTGCCAGATACTTTCATCCAGCCTGTTTTCATAGCTCCTGAATCTTGAAGGTAGTACCAGCTACCGTTATCTTTGAGCCAACCAGTCTTCATTGCGCCTGAGCCGTCGAGGTAGTACCAACTACCGTCTTTTACCCAACCTGTTTGCATCCAACCAGAGTTATCAAAACGATACCAAACACCATTGATTTTTTCCCAGTCATTAGTTGTATAAGTGCCATCTTCGTGTTTATACCACCAGCGACCATTCGAATACATCCAAGTAGATTTAGACTGATGGGTCGTCATGGTTGTATCCGTGTTAGAATAGTTTCCAGATGACGAACTTGTAGAAGTTGACGAGCTAGATGAATTCGAACCTGATTGAGTAGTCGTGTTAATATTTGAATTTCTCGAAGGATTTCCGATAGTCACCTCTTTTCTAACTTTAAAGACACGTTTTCTTGTATCAGTTAAGTGATCATAAGGTGAACCAGCTTCCCCAGACATCTCCAAGATATATGTTCCAGCAGGAAACTGTTTTGAAACAAAAATATCACCTTTAAATTTATTGCTATAAATTAAGGGGAGTAGAAATTGGTCACTAACGTCTTTAGTTAAACCACTAAAAATTACCGCATTATGACTTTGATATACAACTTTTCCACTATCCTTATCAATTAAAGTAATATTTCCTTTGGCGGCTTTATCTCCCCCGTGTTGTAGTGGCTCTGAAATTTTTCCTTCGAAGCTAAGTCCAAAATAATCAATTTCAACCTTTGTAATTGTTGCTTCTATTTGTTTTTCAGTACTCGTATTCGAGATAGTATTTGCTTGATTATTTGATAAGACTTCTAGTTTGGTTACATAAGTGTAAAAAGGACCACCTTTTCCCAGATTTTCTCTGACATCAGCAGTTAACTTATAGCGAGTACCATTTAGCTCAAACTTCATGGTATAGATACCATAGTCTGTTGCTTTAAAGACAATTGTTTTACCGTTGAATGTGGCGATACCATTGGATTCAAAACTTGCAAATTGCTTAGAAAATTCTTGTCTATAAGCTTTGTCTACATAATCAACCGTTATAAATTCACTATTACCTTTAGAAAATGCTCCGAGTTGTGCTTTTCTTTTTTCTACAAGCGTCACATCTGTTGCGACTAAATCTGTATCACGATAACCAATAGCAGGGACTTCAACATAAGCATTGGCTGCTGGAGACCATACTTTGACCATTGGAATGTCTGCAGCATTGACACTTGAAATTGTAGCTCCTGTTGCTACAAGTGATAAAACTGCTGTAGTCGTTAAAACGATTTTTTTCATAATTTTTGTATTCCTTTTCTTTTTATCTATTTTTTATAATCTTATCCTATACCCATTCTCCATTGTAATTGACGCGATAGCCGTCTGGTGTAGTCGTATTGATTGCTAGGGCACCAGAGCTATAGGCATAGTACCATTTCCCAGATACCTTCATCCAGCCTGTTTTCATAGCACCTGAGCTATCAAGATAATACCAACTACCGTTATCCTTGAACCAACCAGTCTTCATAGCACCTGAACCGTCGAGATAGTACCACGTGCCGTTGTCTTTTATCCAGCCAGTTTGCATCCAACCTGAACTATCGAAGTGATACCAGATATTATCTAATTTTGCCCACTGATTGTAAGGGTAAGACCCATCAAGTTGCATAAACCACCAACGAGAACCAGATTGTCGCCAAAAACCCATACCCCTACCAATATCTTGCATTTGAAAAAAGAAACCTGGTTTATTAGTCCCGTTAGACTTACCTTGTTTTGTTTTCTTACTGGTATGAGTTCCGATTGCCTTCAAGTCTTTGTCAAAAAGATTCGCCTTAGTCGCAAATGTTTGAATCTGAGAAGAATTTGCTTCTGTATATTGAATGGCCTTTCCATAACCACCAGCTAATTCTTCAGAGCCACCAGATGATGTTCCGAAACTTTGTGCAACGGTAATCCATCCATTTTGAGTGACAGGGTTTTCAAAGGCTGCCAAACCCATATAGGTCAATTCTGAATTGATTAAGGATTCGTAGTGTCCAGTTTGACCAGATACACTTGCCCCACTACGAGATTTGACGTAATCTGCTTTTTCGTCATACCATTGATTAATAGCTGTCATAAATCCATCATAGTTCCAAGCTAAGTTTTCGGCTAGTGAAAAATTCCCTGAAGGCCAGGCACTCCAAATATCTTTATTAGATAAACGTTTATGATGCCTAGTTACAGAAGCTTCTGCTGCCCGAACGAAGGCTGTTTTTTCTAGTGCAGTTGACCATTTGATCGGAACATAGCTAGTAACTAGACCTTCGTCTGTTGTTTCTTTTCGAATGGCATTGATACGGTCTAAGATAGCCTGTTTATCTGGCGTTAAGAAAGTCCCTTCAATCCCAACTAGAGTAGTACCAGAAGAAGTACTAGTGACCTCAGAGTTTAAGATATTGTAGGATTGACCTTTGATTGCTTGAGTGGAAACCAGCCTATCATTAGCAACTACTGATTGTGATGTAACAATTCCTACCCCAAGAAGTGATAGAGCTGAAATCGTTGCAAGTGTGAACTTTTTAGCTTTGGTGTCCATTTCGTGTCCCCCTATTTTTATTTATTGTAAAATAATCAGTTTGTCCTAAAATCTAGACTTTTTTGGACAAACTTGATAAAATGGAAGTGTAATAATAATTGGTCAAAATGCTGGATTTTAGAACCTTTTTTCTAACGAAAACGCTTCTAAAATAGACTGTATTTTCTGTCCAAAAAATCCTAGGTTTTTTGACAAGAACTATGAATTTTTTATCCAATTGTGAAAGGTGCTTTTTGATACTCCTAAGATGTCTGCACCTTCTCGTAAGATTATTTCTTTTTTCTTATATTGAGCTATCACATCAGGGAGATTATTCGGAACAACCAATTTTGGTCTGCCGAATTTCTTCCCTTTTTTCTGTGCTTCCCGTATTCCTTCCATTTGTCTTTGTTTGATTTGTTCTCTTTCAAACTGTGCCACATAAGATAGGACTTGTAAAACGATATCGGAGATTAGTTTTCCTGTGATATTATCATTGCTATTCTTTGTATTTAATAAGGGGAAATCTAAAACAGTTATATTTACTTTCTTTTTCTTAGTAATTGCTTGCCATTGTTCTAAAATTTCATCATAGTTTCTTCCCAACCTATCAATTGATTTAATAACCAATTCATCATTTTCTTTCAAGGTAGTTAATAATTTTTGATATTCCATTCTGTCAAAATCTTTTCCTGAAACGTAATCAATAAAAATATTCTCTTTTGATAATTTGTTTTCTACCAATGCTGAAAATTGCCTATCAATATTTTGTTCTCTTGTAGATACTCGAACATAACCGTAACGCATAAAAACTCTCCTTTTACACTTATTGTAAAATATAAAAAAGGGCAAAATGCCCTCAAGGAGTAGTGTATTCAATTTCTAGCAATTATATATTAGTTCAAACTGGTTCATCAAGCCTTAAAAGTATGTAAAAAATCACAAACTAAGACCTCCTTCATTCCTTTTCTTCAACTTTCCTAATTTCTATACCTATTTTTTATCAAAAATACATGTAAAACTCCAAATGATGCAAATAGACACTTCAACTGCACTTTTTAGCAAAAAATAGGCAGAACAAACGTCCTACCTACTAAAAATATGCTATTTTGAAAGGAAATTGATTTTTTACTGACACCCTAGGCAAGCTTGGGACAAATAAATCATTGATAGCAACATTTACGACATCCTATTTAAAGTTACTTCAATTTCTAATGTCCCCGCTATTTATAAGCCACCTCTGGTATGATCTATTCATAGTCAGAATAGATAACACCGTTCTAAATTACGATTCATAGTTACTCCTTTTTTGATTCGCTACTGCAAGATTCCTATTTACCTGATAAGAGGAGAGATGGTCCTCTTTACATGTGCAAGATAATTTTGAATCAGATTCATCATTTATCGTTTTGATTATTTTTTGACAAATTTTTCTGTTTTCTTCTCCGAAGACTTTAAAAATTTTTTTCTAATTAGATCATCCATATAGGGACCAAATATACCAACTACTAAACCAATAATAAAACTTTTAAAATCCATAATTACCACCAACATGTCGCTGCATAGGCCACACCTCCAAATATAGCTCCTCCCGCAGCACCAGTTGCTGCACCTTGCCATGTTCCTGTTTTAATTCCTAGCTGAAGACCTCGTGCTGCTCCTCCTCCAACACCTGCTTTGGCAAAATCTCCCCAATTGCATCCGCCACCTTCAAGGCAAGCAAGTATCTCAGTATCCATAATTTCAAATTGTGACATCGTTTTTGTATTCATAACGAATGCCTCCTTTTTTATTTTAATGCTTGTCTTGTTGCAAACTTGACAAGTTTGGTATAGCAGTGTTTATTAAATTGTTTCATCCAAATCTTGAATTACTGAAATAATCATTCCCTGTATTCCTCTTATTTATCTATTCGAAAACGAATTCAAAAATATAATATATGATATTCATTTTAATAAACTATATTAATAAAATGCATTGTAAACATTTCGCCCAAATGATCTACCAGCATTATAGATACCACCGAAAAATCTTCCCGTACTATCAATCACTTTGTGGACATCGATGTTAATATTACCTCTCCATGACACTCGACCACCCTCTACTGTTGCCAAATCTTTTTCTGTAAGACTTGTAAATTTTTCTTCAATTTTTATCATATTCATTATGTCTGTTCCTCTTTATCTATAATTTTTTATTGAAACAAATAATTGTAAATTGTTTCGCCAAACTTCTGCCCCGCCCAATAAACCGATCCTAAAAGTAATGTCCCTAAAGCATAAATCCCAACTACTCCAACTATGAAAATGAATACTTTCACAGGAATTGACTGCAAACTGTAAAAATTCTCTACCCTAGTAATCCAACTTTCTATTATGCGTTCCATCAGCGCTCTTCCTTCCCTGTTAACGTCCACGACGCTTAGCATGTGCTCCTGAAGCACCATCTACCGCACCCAATAAAAATGTTCCTGCAATTGCGACTCCTCCAACTACTACCAGACCAAATAGCAAGCCTCCTTCTACATCGGCCAATTCCTCATGACTCATTACATGAAAATTATTTTCCATATTTTTAATTTGTTCCATCTTATTCTCCTTTTTTGATTCTTAACAATTGAAAAAGGTAGTTATTTGTATTTCCTTTTTCATATATTCTGTTCATTGTTGTAGGTAAGCTTCACTCTCTAAATATTATCTTAGAATCCAAATAACGCACGACGTAAAATGAACCCCACCATTAAACCATGTTGGTAACTTGCCTCACTACCACCCACCAGCAAGGCTAAGTCGCTTTCCTTTAATACTTCAATAGTATACTTATCATTCATTTCATTCATCTCTTATCCTCCTAAAAACCAAAACCTCTACGAAATCCAATGTACCAATCTACAAGGGTCTTCGTCCAATTTTCTCCACCTTGAATATCGGTCAATTCTTCCGAAGTTAGCTCAACAAATCCGTAATAATGTTCTTTCATTATTTTATTCCTTTCGTTTTCCTCTTACTTATTTATTCGAAAAATAATTCGAAAATGTACAACTAAATTAAATTTTATTTAAAAAATAATTTAATGTACCATGAATAGAAAATCGGTAGATACATAAACCAGGCTCCTTTCTTTTTCCTCTTATTTATCTATTCGAAAAAGAAGTCGAAAGTGTACAACGAAATTAAATTTATTTGAAAAATAATTTAGTAAACCACGGATAAAAAATTGGTAGATACATGAACTAGGCTCCTCTCCTTTTCCTCTTACTTATCTATTCGAAAAACAATTCAAAAATAAACAACTAAATTAAATTTTATTTGAAAAATAATTTAATATACCATGAATAGAAAATCGGTAGATACATGAAGCAAACTCCTTTTCTTTTCCTCTTACTTATCTATTCGAAAAAGAAGTCAAAAAATAAGAATATCAGAAAATTTTCCGATATTCTTATTGATAAACTCATTCAAATCTAACAGATATTAGACATTAAGATATTTTTTAAGGGTTCTTCTGGCTGTTCGTGATACGGGGAAATGCAAGCCTTCTAACAAGGTCACTTCTGTGGCAGTCATCTCTTCAATAGCCTGTAAACTGACTAACGTATTGCGATTGGCATAGACAAAGTAATCTTTTTCAGCCTTGGCAGCGATATCCTTGAGACTGCCATAAATGGTCTTGATAGAATGATTGGCATAATAGACCTTGATACGATGGGATTCCACTGAAGTTTCAAAGGCTAAAATTTCATGGTAGGGCAGAGTGAAGCCCCGTCTTCCCTCAAAACTATAGGTAAAGAGACGCATATTTTCCCTCTTATCTACTGCCAGTACATAGTCCAGACAGCGCTCCAGCTGATGACAGTAGTCCGCCTCTGGCTGATCCTTGGAAATAAAATCCAAGGCAGACAAGTGGTAGCGAAAAGCTAGAGGTAAGGCCTCCGAGTGCGTGGACACAAAGACAATGCTTGTAAAAGGATCCCGCTCCCGAACCTGTTGAGCAACCTGAAAGCCCCGTTCACGCTCTCCATCAATCTCTAAATCTAATAAATAGAGCTGGTAATGGTCAAAATACTGAGAATACTTTTCAACATCCCCATAGTTTTTGGCAATATCAATTTCCAATCTTAAATTGCGAGAGCGACCGATATCTAGTAAAGTCTGCTCTATCCGTCCTTGCTGGACTCTATCGTCTTCCAAAACTAAAATTCTCATTCCTCTCCCCCTCGTTTCTCATCCTTAAATGGCAATTCTAAATCTTGTCTAAAAGTCGTCTCTCCTAGCTGGGTATCTAAGTTTAAATCATAATGAAAAACCATGTCCTCCAAGGTTGCCAAGCCCAGTCCACTGTGGTTATCCTTGGTAGAGTAACCCTTTTGACTGAGAATACTGGGATTCAGTTCTTCTTTCTTACGAGTGTTTTCAATGATAAAACGGACACTCCTATCACCTGCCAATAAAGCAACCCGAATCTGCGGATTTTCAGCCTCACTGGCTGCTTCTAAAGCATTTGTCGTGAGGATAGAGAGGATACGGATAGCCTCCAACATAGGCAATGCCAGCTCTTCGACAACCCCCACCGTCTCCAAACTAAAATGAATTCCCTGCTTATCTGCCACAATCATGGCTTTTGCCAAGGTATTGCGAATAGCTATATCATGGATATTGTGAAGATTAAAGGCCGTGTAATCCGCCTTCCTCAGCTTTTCATTAGTCTTTAGAAAGACATCTTGATAAATGGTAGATACCTCAGCCATGTCTTGATTTGCTATGGCAGGCTCCATGCTGGCGACAATTCCCGCAAAATCATGACGGAAACCTCGAACCTCATCATAGAGATGTCCCAACTTATCCACCATTCCTTGCAAGGAACGATTTTCATCTTCCTGTCTCTGAATGGTCTGCTCATCACGATAAACCTGCTCCAAATGCTTGATGTAAAAGAGCCAAGAGAAAAAGAGAATGAAAATCAGGAGAGAAATGGTCGTATCAAAACGAACGTAGAACGAACTATTTCTATTGGTCATAAACGAAGAGAATATCCTAAATCCAGTCAGAGGTAGGATAATGAAAAAACTCTTATAATAGTGGGTTTTGAAAGCATCTGAAAAGAATAAATCCAAATCCAAAGAACAACGTTTCATAATTGTAGAACATAGAAATATTGATAATAAATCAAATACAGATCTATATAAAGTGGAAAACGAATCTACAAAACAACAAGGCTCACCAGATAATACACGAATCCAAATTGTCAAAAATAAATAACGAATACTTTGAAAGAAGAGAAAAAGATACAGAGAAAGAAAAAAAGCTTCCCCTTTTCCCTTGTGCAATACTAGTAAAAAAATACAGTAAAAGAAGAGAATGATTCCTATATGAAATAATTCTCCAAATGTTTGGCGAGCAGATAAACTAATTAAAAATACAAGGACCCAATAACGTTTTTTATAAAATTCTGGGGAAATTTGAGCACCCAAATAAATAGTAGGAACCATGGTTGAAACGACTACCAACAGTATATATAGCACAGAAACTAAGAATTCTAAAATAATCATAAATAAATCTAATCTCTAACGAATACTGTGAATTTAAGCAAAGTGTCTACCCGTACCAAATAATTTATTGCACCATTTTACAGTATCTTCAAAAATCCCTCCACCATTCA
Organism: Streptococcus sp. 79; assembly: GCF_013277425.1. Taxonomy (NCBI): domain Bacteria; kingdom Bacillati; phylum Bacillota; class Bacilli; order Lactobacillales; family Streptococcaceae; genus Streptococcus; species Streptococcus sp. 79. The sequence goes on along the minus strand of NZ_VMMW01000015.1, from coordinate 36,079 downwards.
CTTCCTCCAATACCTCTGGGGTTAACTCTTCAAATTGTTCCAATTCTACAAATGTATTTTTCATTTCCATGACAGACTCCTTTTCATTATTTTATAGATAACTCTATCCCCTGTTCCATCTACAAAAGGCTTTAGTTTCCTTTTAAAATACAAGAAATCTAAAGCCTCCTGAAAATGGTATATTGGTTAGAGTGTTAACGATTAGTTGTGAAGATGTTATTTTTATTTAACCACAACCACTTTATAATATTCGTTTGAGTGTGGAGATTCAATTTTAATTTTTTCACCATATAAACCATCGATTTCTTTATCCAGATAATCTGAAACTCCTGATGGCAAGCGTTTCATCTTAAGAATTTCACCAGATTGATCCGCATAGGCTAGGATGTGATAGTGGGTTGTAGCCATACCATCATCAATTAATACAAAGTAACCTGTTTTGAGCTTACCTTGCTCATTTTCTAAATAGTATAGTTTATTGTTATTGATTGTAAAGTGGGTAGCTCCAAGACGAAGTCGTGCACCTGGATTTTCTAAATAGACATCATTACCAACTTTTTTAATCTCTGAATAGGTGGTCATTGCTGGGATATTAACCACACGATGTCCATTTTCATCAAAGTAGTAGCGATTTGGTAAGTTTTGGAAGTTCTGTACAACTGCCTTAGGATCAATTTCTTGTCCTTCTTCTTTATTATCCACTAAAGCTAAGGTAGTATTTGCAACCTCATCCCCATATTTGTTAGAAAACTTCTTGAACTCTGGTCTGATATACCAAGTGTTTTTTTCAATAATAACATCGTCACCTTTAGCATTTAGCAAATATTCTTGCCCATCTCCAAGTTTGACAATATCATGAATATTGTATCCAGCATCTTTTCTATTTGCTAGATAACCATCCTTACCAATAACATAACTTTCCCCATCACTGGCTGGGACAGCTCTATCTGCGACCATAGCACCTGATTTTTCAAAGTAAGACCATTTACCATTTGCAGTCGCCCATCCTGTTGCCATAGCGCCACTGTCTTTGAGGTAATACCATGTAGACCCTTCTTTGTACCAACCTGTACGCATGGCGCCACTATCTGCTAGTGAGTACCATGTGTTGCCTTCCTTGTACCAGCCAGTACGCATAGCGCCACTATCTGCTAGAGAATACCATGTATTGCCGTCTTTGAGCCAGCCTGTCTGCATTTTTCCAGAACCGTCAAAATGGTACCAAGAACCAGCATTTTGTACCCATTTAGCCTTAGCTAAACTGCCATCTTGAGAAAGATTCCAGTCAGCACCATTTTTAACCCAAGTATCTGCAGCCTGTGCTTGGTTGATAGACAAAAGCAGACCAGCACCTACAAGCAAACCAAGTGTAAGTAGTTTAGATTTTTTCATAGCTATTTCCTCCTTTATCGAACAGCTATAAGAGGGCTTCCCCTCTTTATTTAGCTATATTCTAATACTTTTCATTGTCAAAGTCAATAATATTGTGAAAAATTAGACAATATTACCAATATCTACGAATTGTATTTTGAGTAATACCGTATTGATTCATATAAGAAACATATTGACCTGGATATGGAGCATGAACTACCTTTCCACCACCAACATAAATACCTACATGGTCATTTGTCTCTTCACTATTATACAAAATCAAATCTCCAGCTTGTTGAGAACCATTACTTACATAACTTCCTCCTGTTGCTTGACCATAGGTTACTCTAGGAATACTAATATCAAACTTAGCATGAATAGCCATCGTAAATCCTGAGCAATCTACGCCACTATTCAAATCTGCCCCACCCCAAACATATGGGATTTTTCCTACAAATGTCTTTGCGTATTCACCAAGAGCTTGCCCACGATTTTCTACCCATACACCACTTTCTCTAAAGAAATATGGTGTACCATTCACACGTTGATAACCAGTGACCATAGCACCACTAGCAGATAAGTAGTAATAATTACCATCAGGTTGAATCCAAGTATTTTCTTTCATCCATCCTTGGTCATCAAAATAGTACCACTTGCCATCTAATTGTTCCCAATTTTTAGCATACCCACCTGAACCGTATTTAAACCACCATTTACCATTGGTTTGCATCCATGTTCCTTTCGGATCACGATATTGATTGAAAGCTTTCTTCTCTTGATTGCCCTCTGCTTGAGTTTCTTTATCTTCAAAACCAATCAATTTTACTTGATCAGCTTCTTCAGCTTTTATCTTGCCTTGATTAACTAATTGAGCAATCGCTTCTTTCTCACTTGCTGATGGAGAATCAGCATAGGCTACCGTAGTATTTGCTAGGAGAACGCCTCCTGCAAGAACCAACAAACTAGAATAAAGATATTTTTTCATCGTGAAAATCCTTTCTTTTTCTCCTTTTTGGAGATTGATTTTTCTGATTTCATTATATCCCTTATTTGTCCTCAGATTTCTACTGTCCCTAGAAAGACTAAATCTGTTCCTAAACGGTCACTTGAACCAAAGAAAAATTCCAAAGCAAATGCCTTGGAACTTCTTATCTTTATTTTGCTTGAATGATTTTAACCACATCTCCTACGCTCTGCAGTTGATCAATTTCCTCGTCACTGATTTCGATATTAAATTCATCTTCCAGTGTCAAGATAAACTCCATCAAGTCAACGGAGTCAGCATCCAAGTCGTCTTTCAGACTCAAGGATTCTGTCACGACAAAGTCCTCTCCCTGTCGCTCTTGGATAATGGTTACAATACGGTCAAAAATTTCTTTTTCTGTCATCTCTTTTATTCTCCTGAAAATTCACGCGCAGTCTGGGCAACTACGTCTGTTTCTAGCATGGTACGAATCTGGCGAATCGTACTATAAACAGCCTTGGCATCGCTTGAGCCATGAGTCTTGACAACCGGTGCCTTGACACCAAACAAGACTGCTCCACCGACATCTGAGTAGTTGAGCTGTTTTTTCAAACCTCTGAGGCTATCCTTGAGAAGGAGTGCCCCTAGTTTTGCTCGAAACCCACCACCTGTAATAGCTGTCCTGAGCAAGTCCATGATTCCCATAGCTGTACCTTCGATGGATTTGAGCACAGCGTTTCCCGTGAAACCATCTGCTACAACAACATCCGCAACGCCATTCATCAAATCACGCGCTTCCACGTTTCCGATAAAGTTTAAACTTTCATCAGCTGCTAGTAATTCGTAAGTTTCCTTACGAAGCGGATCGCCCTTGCTACTCTCTGTTCCGTTGTTGAGCAAGCCAACGCGTGGTTGCGTAATGCCACGAACATTTTTAGCATAGAAGGAGCCTAGAACCGCGTATTGATGGAGGTGCTGGGATGTATTTTCTGCATTAGCACCGAGGTCTAGCATGTCAAAACCTTTTCCATCTGCAGTTGGCAAAGTCGACATAAGCCCTGGTCGATCGATATTCTTGATACGACCCACGATGAAAAATCCTGCTGCTAGTAAAGCACCTGTATTCCCAGCCGATAGGACAGCATCTGCCTCTCCATCTTTGACAGCCTTGGCCGCCAATACCATACTGGCATTCTTCTTCTTCCGAATAGCTCTCGTAGGTTCATCGTCTGAATCAATCTTCTCATCCGTATGGATAATACTGACGCGCTCTGTCGCTGTTAGATATTGCTTGATTTTAGCCTCATCTCCGTAGAGTTGAACTTCGATATCTGAAAAGTCAGCTAGGGCTTGATTGACACCCTCAACGATGGCCTGAGGTGCGTAATCGCCCCCCATGGCATCTACTGCGATTTTTTTCATTTCTTTTCCTCTTTTAGTAATTGTCCCCAGTCTGCTAGGGAATCAATAAATTTCTTTGATTTTAGGTGAATCCCAACATACTCTTCGTAGAGTTGATCCATAAATTGGCGTAAGTCTTGCTTGATATCGGGCTTGAGCGAAATGGTCTCCAAGGTCTCAAAATCAATGGCTTGAAATTGATTGAGCAAATAAGGGATATTGGGATTGAGATGACAACGTCTCTCATCCTCATGATAATGCTCTGGACAGAGGCAGGCTCCATATTTGAAAGAAAAGTCAAAAGCCTGACCAACCCGATGACAAAAAACACACTCATTAAAATTGAGGCTGATTCCAAATCGAGTCAAGATTTGAATTTCAAAAATATTAGTCAAAATCTGATAATCCAAGCCCGCTTCCATCAACTCCAAAGTCTTTTGCAAAAAAGCAAACAAGGGAGCATCCTGCTGATTGTCCTGCAAACTAGCATCTGCAAGAGCTGCCACATAGGTCGCATAAGCCATGACAAAGAGATCGCTATTAATCTTGGGAAAAGTCATCACCTCATGATAGTCCTCAATGTAGCTAAGCCCGTCATCATTGATTCGTAAGAGAAATCGAGCCAGCACCAAAGGCTGAATAACCGGCGCCAGCTTAGACTGGCCAGCATGTTTAACGAAAAACATGCGCTTGCCAGCCTGCTCTGTAAAAATCTTGACGAGCTTGTCATCCTCACGAAAGTTACGATTGTAGAGCACCAAGCCTTGACTCGTGATAGACTGAATCATGCTTCTCTCATATACTCCTCAAGTCGTTTCATGGCTTCTTTGATAGTCTCCATGCTAGCCGCATAAGACAGACGCACATAGCCTTCTCCGTAACGCCCAAAGGCAGCACCAGGGATAAAGGCAACGGCCTTCTTCTGAGCAAAATCCTTGAGAAAGGCAAAGGAGTCTTGATTGTAGCCCGCTGGAATCTTAGCAAAGATATAGAAGGCACCGTCTGGTTTGATAATCTCAAAACCAAGAGCAGTCATTTTCTCGATAATATAGTCCCGACGCTGGATGTATTCCTTCTTCATCGGTTCCGCATCGTTTTTACCAGCTGTCAAGGCTTCCACCGCAGCATGTTGAGCCATGGTATTTGCAGCAGTGACCAAATACTGGTGACTCTTGATCAGCTGAGCTGTAAAGGCCGCAGAAGCGAAAATCAGACCCAAACGCCAACCTGTCATAGCATGTGATTTAGATAGACCATTGATAATAATAGCCTGATCTCTCAACATGGTTCCCAGAGACACATGGGCTTCGCCTGTATAGGTCAATTCTGAGTAAACCTCATCACAGACAACAAAAATTTCGTACTTGCGTAAAACGTCTGCCAAGGCCTCCAACTGCTCCCGACTGTAGGTAATTCCTGTCGGATTAGCTGGATAGTTGAGAATAACCGCCTTGAGCTTGTCACCCTGCTCCAAAATAGCCTTCTCTAACATCTCAGGAGTCAAGACAAAACCATTTTCAGTTGTGTCAATCTCGACAACCTCTGCCCCAACTAGATTGACAATCGGTTCATAACCCGGATAAGCAGGAGCTGGCAAGAGCACCTTGTCTCCCTCTTCCAAAATAGCTGTCAAAGTAGCAGATAAAGCCTCTGTCGCCCCAATTGTAACCAAGATTTCATTTTCAGGAGCATAGTCCAGTTGGTACTTTTCCTTAACAAAGTCACTGGCTGCCTGACGTAGAGTCAGCAGACCACTCATCCCTGTATAGTAGGATTGGTTCTGGTCAATCGCTCGCTTGGCCGCCTCCTTGACATGATCTGGCGTTGTAAAATCAGGTTCCCCCAAGGTCAAACGCAAGACCCCAGGAATCTCCGAAATAACCTGGTCAAACTGACGAATCAACGAAACTTGAATTTTATCTAACTGTTTATTAAAGCGCTTAGTTAAGTCCATAGATACCTCCTACTTTCGAAACGTATCTCTATTATACTACAAAAGCCCCCCGACCGCAAAAATACATGATAGAATAACGCTAGCATGACAAATTGAAGTAGGTTAATTTAAATTGATTACAACACTATGTTTTGAGAATACTCAATGAAAATCAAAGAGCAAACTAGGAAACTAGCCGCAGGTTGCTCAAAACACTGTTTTGAGGTTGTAGATAAGACTGACGAAGTCAGTCACATATATACGGCAAGGCGACGTTGGCGTGGTTTGAAGAGATTTTCGAAGAGTATTGAGGTTTTGATAATCTTCGTTACAACTATTCTAGCACCATTACTGATTACTATTACCGGTAATGTCATTTCTGAGTGGATAGTCAGAAAGTGGTTAGATAAGCACGACAAAAAAATATAACCTGAGTTTAGTTTTAATGTAACTGGACAAAAAGAAATACCAGAGGTGGAGCTCTGGTATTTTTGTTTTTGCCAAGACTTCGTTACAGTTCTTGTAAGATTATTGTTACATAATTAGCACTACTTGTCAAATAATTGTTGGCTCCAGTATGTGTCGCGATTTTTGAGAAACGCCAAAATCACATATAAATATATGCAGATACACGAAAGGGCTAAACATTTTTGTATGCTCAGCCCTTGACAATGATTTTTTCTTATGCTATCATTTTAGTTGACTGAGTAATACAAGTGTGGTTTGTGTTACTCTGCGGAGTTGGAGGCTCATTTCCAACTCCTTTTTTCGTTGTTTTTATATCTCTATTATACCAAAATCAGGATAAATGTCAATTATTCCACGTCAAAAAAGCCCAAATCTCTCTAGAAATTTTTGCTTTTTTATATTAGTTATTTTACTGAAGTTATTTCATCTTAAATATCTTTTCTATACTTTCATGTAAACGGGGGAGTTTATAATCTTTAGACTCATTTTTAGGACGAACACTATCCGCACTGATATGATCCAATGACGTATACTTATCATAGTCCTCCTTCCATTCTCCAAAAAATAAATCTCTTAATTTTCCTTCACGTTCTAACAATATCATATTCGCTACGGCTATCCCACCTTCACTTGTCCAATACATCCCTCTATGCTTCATTCTATACGTTATTTTTCTATGCTGGCTCTCCATAATCCCAATACCTGCCTTTGGAAGTCCTCTCATCTCCGCTGGTTTCGTATACTGAAAATTCCTCATTAACCTACTCGAATAATATTCAAATTTTTCCTCTCCCTCTTCACTACTAATCAAAGATTCTATAGTATCTAGTGAACGCCTTAATAATTTCTTATTATGCTCTCTAATAGCTTGAAATAAGTCTTCTCTCAATTCTCTCGGATAAAACTTTGTAAATTCTTTGATTTCTTTATTCAAGTGATATTCGTCCCAAAAATGCTCATGCCTCTTAACATTAAATGATTTAGCAATTTCAGTAAATACATGTGGTGTATAACCCTTACCACAGTCAGAATTGGTAACTAGTACGGTCTCATTTGTAATTTCATATTCATTTTCCAATAAATCCAACAATTCTCTACGAGCTGAGCGATTATCTAATCGGATAATCTCTTTTTTATTTTCTAGCTCAAAACGATTTGGACTGATCTGTTTTGAACCTGTATGAACTACAAAATGTGATAAATCCATATTCTTTTTTTCAGAACCATCTTCAGATGTTTTCACATATACACCATCTCCCTCTATGTAGATGATATCTGCTTTAATTTTTTCAATCTTCTTCTCTTCTTTAAAAAATCGATAATCATCCTTTTCTTCTAGTAATTGATTGGCTAATTTGACAACCTTATTGACGGTATCTTTAGTGACAGTTACATTATAAACCATCTCAATTGTCTCTCCTACCTGACGATAGGGTAGTTTTGTAGCTAGAACCGCGGCTTGATACAATAGTTCCTGTGAATGACGTACATTCTTCTCTAAGCCTAACATTTCATCAACTGGTATTCTACATTCACCATTCTTATACCAACGTTTTCTAGAAAAGGTCACTTCTCCAAATGTAAAAGCTACTGTACGTTCAGACTGATTTTTACAACGATATCCTTTAGATCTCATACTAGAGCTTATCGACTCATCATACTGTGCAATATGCTGTAAAAAATTTTGTTTTGTCTTTTCTTGTTCCTGACTACTAAATCTCAATTCATCAAATTGTTTCATACAATTTTTCATTTCCCTTTCAATTCTTATGAAAATTGTATGATTTTTAAAACAAGTCTTCAAATTTATTTTTGTTCCAAGAATAAAATAGGCTCTTTCTTTAAATTAAAATCAACGCCCTATTTATTATTGAAAAATACTAAAGTGATTTAATTGAGTATCAGAAGTTCAACTGTTTCTATTTCAAGGTCAAAATAAAAGCCTGATATAAGAACCAGGCTCAGTACGGTTGTCAAGATTATTATCTAGCAACCAATAGAAAATATTGATTTTGGTAAACTTCAACAATATCGTTTACTTTAGGATTAAAAGTTAACTCATTGATAGGAACATTTAGAGTATCGTTTGTGTGGAGTCGAATGATAATATGTGTATCTGAAACGTGAATAATTTGGTTATGTTTTTTATTTTTCATGTAGTACTAGTTCTCGTACATATAGGCAACCATGAGAGGTAGTGTTTTTGTGGATTTAAAGACCGTTTCATAACTTTGTCTTCCTTTTACTAGTCCGTACAATGTTATATGGTCATCTTCGGCTATAACTCTATTGTTGTATTCAGAAGGAATAGAAACCAAAATAATTTTATCATAGTCATCATTTATGGCTACACGCAGTGTATAGGCTTTCCCATCTTCCATAGCTTGTAAAACTTTACCATATACTCTTACTTTAGTATCTACGGCTATTTCATCATGATTCCACTTGTTATAGTCTACTTTACCATAATTCGCTTTATCATTATCTACAGTAATCTTAGGTTTTGATGGTACTGAGGATGAGGAACTGGAACTACTTTCCTTTAAGGAAGATGAAGAGGTAGAGCTACTTTTTTTGGATGATGAAATTTGTTTTGATGTTGAACTTGAAGTTGTTTGATTGTTTGAAATTTGTTCTTTAATATTTATAAAACTTATAACAATAATTACAAACAGTAATAGTAGAGTGACTATAATTCCTATTTTTTTATATTGGTTCTTTTTCTCTATGTTGTTCTTGTTGATGTCGACTTTTATGATAATACCTTCATAAACTTCTACATAATCCCCTATACTAGGTTCAAAGTCACAAGATTCAATAGGAATTTCCTTTAAACTTCCATCTTCATAACCTATATAAGCAGTATATTCAGTTATTTTAATTATTTTCCCTATGTTCATTAGTGTTCTCCTACTTTAATATTCCAGAAAACTTAACTTCATCAGGTGCCATTACATAACGATTCACAGCTACTTCTTCCCCACTGAGAGTGTAGTAGAATCTAGGGCTATTTACTCCGTGGGATTTGGCAATTTTATATAAAGATTTGTTTAATGCACTGATAATTGCTCTAAGTTCTTTGTTTGAATACGAAGCATTATTTTCTGTGAGAATGATTCTGATGCCAGGTGTTACAGATGTTTTTTCCATTTCAAGCATATTTGCTCCTAATTGCGTATTTACTTTATCTACACCTTCTTGAATTGCATTATAGAAAGCATCTAAGTCTACTTTTCTGTTTTCTTCACTGAACTTTTTTATAAATTCCCCCTCTTTCTCATCATTAATAGCTCCTTCAAATCCTTTATTTTTAAGATAATTCATATAAAAAAGTTGCTCCGATTGGAAATAATCAAATAATGGCTGTCGGTTATCGTGAACCTGAAAGGCTTCAAGTGCTGAATAATAAATTGCCTTATTCGTATCGTCCACAATAAAGGGGGTAAGCCCTTCTTTTAAGCATTGTTTATACAAGAGCAATCGACCTATTCGACCATTACCATCTGCGAAAGGATGAATCCTTTCAAATTGTGCATGAAAGCTTGTTAAGTAATTCAAATCTTTTTGTTTTTTCAAATCATAGCCAATCAGTAAAGAAAGCATCTCATCTTCAGTCTGTTCAACAGAAGCTGTCGCAATTTTTCCTACCTCATTTTGCAACACTTTATAACGACCAACTGGAGCTATCGGGTTATGCTCAGAACTGGTGCCACTTTTTAGAATACGATGTAGTGTTTTAATATAGTCCTCTGTCAGTGGCTCGTTAACGGTATCTAAAATATAATCAAAACATTTAAAATGATTATTCATTTCTACTAAATCATCAATTTTGATTCCTTTTGCATCAATATTTGCGATCGTCTTTGTCTCATAAATTAAGCTAGTCTGCTCTTCTGTCAGACGACTTCCTTCAATTCGGTTAGAATTATAAGCAAAGCGTTTCTGTGTAATATCATAAATACCACCGTGTACTTTTCCTTCTCTCTCTGCTAAGAGCCTTGTAATTAAATCCATTATTTCTCCTTGTAGTAAGCAGTTATAGTTATGGATATATTTATAGTTATAAACATATCCATAACTATAGTTTCTCGATTAATTTGTCAAGATAATCTGATGCAGACTTTGCACCAGCTGCTTTTGCAACTTGATCTAACTTTTTCCGATTACTTGGTTTCAATGTAAACTGGAATTGCTTTTTGCGTTCAAAACTTTCAAAGTTGGCTACCTCTGAAATCTGTTCAGGTTGATGAGTTGCTTCAATAATCTGTGAAATTTCTTTTTCTTTCGGTGTAAATGCCATCATAATCTCCTTCTAATTATATTTATAACCGTATTTATGTTTACAAATATAATTATATTGTATCATAAATTCTTGAAAAAGTCTGCTCCAGCTCAGTGAAAAACTTTTTGTGTTTTTGATAAAGTTCAGGATTCTCCTCCATATCTGCAATAGAGATCTTATCAATCGTGGAATGATTGAATAACTCTTTTGCTGGTACAATTCCTAAAAGGTTATCTGTTCCCTTTTCTTTGGCTTCAAGTCCCAGGGCTTCCAGTAATTCTCTCGATGATCCGTAGTTTGGTCGAATCATATTTGCTAAGAAATATAACTCAGCAGTAATGTATGATTCTCTTGTACGATAGTCAATTACATCCTTTCTGAATGCTTCTAACCGAGTTGATAGATTGAATTTAGCATTATAACCAAACTCTGAAGGAGTCAATGGACTAATAATAGCGTGACTGACCGCAACAGCATTTTTAGTAGCTGTCGCAAAATCTGGTCTACAATCAATCAAGATATAGTCAAACTGATCCAACTTCTTCTTTTCGTAGTTATCCTCTAGCCAAAGATAAAGTAGCATATTTTTCTTATCGCTGTTCTCCAGATCTCGTTCTACAGTATCAAGTTGAACCGATCCTGGAATTAGACTGATATTTTCCTTGAGTGGCTTAATATCCACGTCACCTCCTTTGAAGGCATTCGCAATCGTATTCTTGCTTTCGTAAATATTGTAGCACTGAGTCAAATTACATTGATGGTCTAAATCTATAAAGAGAATTTTATGACCTTTGCGAGCCAACCATTCTCCATAATTAAATGTCAAAGTTGTTTTTCCAACACCGCCTTTGATAGCGGCAAATGTGATAATCTTCATTCTATTTCTCCATCCTTTTTCTATATTTCTATTATACCATTATAATTATATTTGTCAACATATTTATAATTATATTTATAATTATTTTTTACAATGAAGTTTCTCTTTCCTTACGCTGCTCCACATTTTTCTCAATGTCTTGATGTAGCTTATAATCTTTTGTAATTGCTTCTACCCGTTGATACAAAGCCTGGCGCTCAAAGGTTGCCTCTTTAACAAGTTTATCAATCTCAGATTTGCGAGTGCTAGGATCTACTCTCAAGTCTTTCATAATAGCAATAGCTAGTTTCACTTCCTGAGGATCGCTTGATTCCAATGCAAGAAATGCAGACTGAATTTTATTAAGCTCACCCAAGCGTTGATCTAGTTTATCAAGCAAGTTATCTACTTCTTCCAGTTCCTCTTCAAAACGATTTAACAATTCATCAAATTGCTGTCCTTCTGTTACTCCATGAGCAGATAGATAATTATATTCACGAACAAGCTGATCCAAACTAGAGATTTTCGGATGTTTCCGAACAATCATTTCTCCATTATCATACGACAACTGGGAAGCGACTGTTTCTCCCTTCATATACCGATTCTTATCAGCATGTTCAGGATTAACAAAATAGTAGAAGTCATTTTTTCTGATAAAAATTTCATAAGAGCCATCTTCTGCTCTTTCAATCTGGTGAGCTGGAATAAGAATGGTTCCCTTATTTCTAAGCCCAAATTCCATTTCAAGATAGATTCCATTTTTCGTTTCTTCCATCACCTGCCATTCTTCAACTGTGATTCTCATTTCAAAATCATCTTCTCGTTCTGCCACCATCTTTTCATATTCAGATTTTATTTCATCAACAGATAAGGTTACTTCGTTAGCAACCACTTTCTCAGAAATTTTCTCTAAAGAATAATTTCCTTTTTTGGACAGTGTACGATCCCTCACATTTCTTGTTTGATCCCGATCAGTCAGGAGATATTTTATTTCCTTCCCTGAAGTATCAACTTCAAGATTTAAAGCTCGTGCCTTAATCTTAAAATCCTCTAAAGAGGTTGAATGTTTCAAAAGAAAATCTAAGCGTGATTTAATCTCATAGCGAAAAGAATTTTTTTTGCGATAGGCATGATAGGTTTTTCGATTAGTCCATAATCTCTCCTTGAGAATTTTAGCTCCAGCCAAATCAGAATACTTGTTTGAAATATTAAATAAGCTTCTAGCAGTATTTTTCTGCCAACGAAACTTTTTTAATGTAACAGAATTAGTGGAATTGAAAATGATGTGATTGTGAATGTGCCCCTTATCCATGTGAGTCGCTATGACAAATTCATGTTGTCCACCAGTTAATTCTAAAATTGTTTTTCGACCAATCTCATGAATTTCTTGTGGAGTCAAATCATCTTCAGGAGAAAATGATTGGATGATGTGGTGAGCCAAAACCCGATTCGGATTGTGAATGTCAGATCGTTCTTTTGTCCCTGCTCGCTGAGCAGCATTCTTTTTGGTCAAAAGAAATTCTTCTGTCGCTGTCCCAGCGTCTGTAATTCCATAAGTAGATACAAGTTGCTTGACTACTCGGCCATCTTTAACCACTGCTGGAAATTCAAACTGTTCATCTTGTTCTAAGAAACTCGTTTTAGTTGGATTCTCAATATAGCGTAAAGCATTATTTAAACTTTTTGTATCAGTCAGCTCGACCGTCTTTGCTTCATCCTCAATATATTTTGTAGATCGTCCTAAAGAAGCAACTCCTTTTATCTGAAGAACCTTTGTTACAACCATCGCTCTTGTTCCTTTGTTTGATTTTCCTGTTTTTGGATAAATTGACTGACTGTATCTTTCAAATATTTCTGCAATTCAAGAATCTGACTCAATTCATTTAGACTAGCCTGTTCATCTTCGTTTACCTTTTTTGCGACCTGATTTATATTGACCCCTATCCGATTTATGTCCTTACGTAGTTCTCTCAATTCTTCAAAATTTAAGATTTTGACCTCACCCATAATCAACATAATTCGTGCAAAGGCATTAAAATTTGTCATTCCAGATTCTGCAACCTTTGTTGAAATAAACCGTGCCTCTTCTTCCGTTAAACGAATTTTTTTCTGAATCATTCGTTTTCTTTTTTCTTTATTTTTCAAAAAATTTCCACCTCTATTCTGGCAATTTTGCTTGAGGGGCTCAGCCCCCTTTTCTTCTGGCAAGATTAGCACTTGGGTACCCAAATGCTGTTTTTAAAAAGGTCAAAGTTAGTCAGGGTGTCATCCCTGACTATTCTTGACTTTTTAAATCTTTGGGGAAATCCCCAATCCCCTAATCCCTGCAAGCAGGAATCTTGTTCTATAACGAGGGAAAAGTTTGATTAAACTTTTAAGTCTTCCAGTAGAAGCTCCATTGTATCAACCATCTCCATTTTAAGAATTTCGTCTTTGAGTTGCTCAAATCTCTCATCACTCATCCCTTCAATTTCTTTAAGTGCAATGGGATACATTTCTACTTCTTCTAGCTCATAGTTTGTTTTAATTCGCATATCTCTACGAAGAATGTAGAGACATTCTTTACGTGAAATGTGCTGGTTAACTTCATTCACTTTTGGCGAATCTGTAGCCTCCTCCTCAAAAAATATCTCCATTAAAAGATCAAAAGTTTCTTGTTTTAGATGTTCAATCATCTTCCGTTTCTCCTTTTTTGTTTTTCTTCCTACGGACCAATGCCTCCATTATCGAGGGCTGCTCAGGGACTTTTTTTCTTCCACCTGCTTTACAGCCTCCGCCTTTTGATTCCCCAACTGCTCAGATTTTTCTTTTGCCTGTTGGAGTTTATCAGCAAACTTATCTTTCGTCACAGTTTTATTTTTCACTAATTCTAACTTAGCATCCATCCGATCAATCAAACTTTTTGCTTCTTTCTGAACAACCTGCAGTTGTTCTACCATATCTTCAAAACCATTTTTATCCTTCGCCCAGATAGCTAAATATCCAAAACTGTAGCTACTCGTATCAAAACCAAAATGATTAGCCACGACATAAGCGACACTTTCAGCTTGTAATTCTTGCTTACGATATTGGTCGTCCCCATATTGGGCATTGCTTCCTCTATGTAAATCTGCATGAGCCATTTCATGAAAAATGGTTTTTAAAATCTGTTCTTGACCCTTTAATCCTTTTGAAATAACAATTCGATTTTCATCTGGAGAGTAATAACCATTTGTGCTCTCTCTTTTAATTTCTTCAAAACTGATCGAAACCTGATTATCCATTGAAACAGCTTTGGCTGCTCGGTACAAATCTTCATAATCTTTAACGTCTCCAGTCAATTCATGAATTGCTTTTGGCAATTCTTTTCCTTCTGTTTGAGATACATCAAAGACATTCCCTAACTTAAATCGAGTAACAGTGACTGCCTTCTCTTCTGTTTCATTCTCAGACGGAGAAAAACTCAACTCTTTTTGATTAACAGGAATGCTTGTTTTCACTTGGTAAGGAACCCAAATCTTCAGAGCTTTTGAACCCTTTTTAACTGTTCTGTCAAAATCCGTTTTCCATTTATTAAAACTTGCAACACGGGAAACATTAGGATTTTGCATCTTCAGCAAATGAATATTGTTGAGTGAGTAGTTGTGAAACTTACTCATGGTATCCAAGAATGATTTAAACTGTTCTGAATCCAAGTAGTTCTTCATTCCCTCTTTCAAGTGTTCAGCTAAAGCTTTTGTATCTTTATTTGCGACTAACTGGGAAATGGTTTGTTCTGAACTTTTAGTAGCAATTGCATCGGTTATAATAGCTCCAGTTTCAGCTTCAACATCTGTCCTTCTTTCTCTATCTTCCTGTTTTTTATGAAGGTTAGAAGCACTATTGTATGGATCTGTTCCCTGCAACATCTCATCAGAATTGGAAATACCATCACCATCCAAATCACGATCCCTCTCATCTTTTCGGTTATACTGATAAATTTTTTCGTATGGATTATCTGGTGTATTTTGCGAATTCTTGACTTGTGTTTTTTCAAATTCATCCCGAATGTTTTCGATGGTTTGTTCAACTTTTTCTGATAAATCTTTAATTTCTTTTTGCCATTTTTCTACAAGAGCTACTTGTTCTTGAGGCGAATCTCTAACTCCCAACTTCTCAAACCAAGCAGATAAATTTTCAACTTCAACTCTATCCCTTCCATCAAAAGAGATAAAACCAAGACGGCTATCGTAACTACTATCTGTAAATCCGATGGGACTGTTTTTTAAATCTCCATAAGGGAGTTGAGATAATAGTTGATCTGCATAAGGAGTATCTTCCAAAGCGTAACTGAACTGAGAAATATCTAGTTCACTCACTAATCTCTCCAGATGATATTGATTAAATAATGACCCATCTATCTTCATCAGTTCTGGATGCTCTCTCATTTCTCGTGTACCAAGTCTTTCTTTATGAGCGATTGGATTAATCTCCTCACCAATATTGTAACGGATGCTATCCTGAATCAGTTCACCGTCAGGACTGTATAAAGCAAATTGAACCTTTGTAATAGGTGTATAAGAAGCACCTTCTACCTGGTTCATTCGATCACTTACACTCTCATGATGTTTGTCGTAATAGATATTATTCTGCTTATATAGCTCTGTTGCAAAAGACTGATAATCAACCAGCTCGGTTTCGCTAAAAGGTAAAATTGGCCCATCTTTATGCTTTTCTGCCCATTGAAGGCGGACATTGTAGTTATTTTTGTCAATCTCATTTGGTTGAATTGCCTCAAACAAGCCATTTTCCATAATGGATTGCAATTCTTTGCCCCCATCTTTAATATAGTCCTCATTGATTGATAGCTGTTCAATGTGGCCATTACGTTCATGGAAGATACCTAGAATAACTTTTCCATCGGTTTTCTCCACATCAACTTTTAAATCTTTCTTAATTTTCATAAGAGATGCAGGGACACGTTCTTCTCCTATATCTTTGAAAAGAAGTAGGAAGTCTTCATCTTTACTCTTAATAGCTTCTGAAAAATTAAGCCGTTGTGCTATTCTTACCTCATCTAAGTTATCCAATACAAACGATTTAGAATCAAGAATATCCTCCAACATGGGAATGACTTGTAATTTTTCTTTTAGACTATTACTAACCATTATTTGGTTATAGTTTCCTCTTCCTTCTGCAAAATCAACTACAAAATCTGAAGCTTTTTTCCCTTCCACAATAGGTCTGATTCCTGTTAAGTGTAAAAAGTTTTCTTGTTTAAAACTAACATCTAACAAATTTACTTCTCCATTATTTGAGTAAAAATAATAGACTTTACTATTTGCTAACTCTTCTAAATACCATTGAGAAGACCTCTGAATAGAGCCTGCATACTGATTCATTTTTTTTAAATCATCTTGCGTAATTGGATGATATTTTGAATATCTTCGTTGCACTTCTTCAAAGTTTGTGCTAAACTGTAAGTAACGATAGGGTGATGTCGGGTGACTGGTAACAGTTTGCTCAAAGGTTGCTGATGGTTCAGCTTCAGGTTCGGCACTGCCCACAGCATCAGGCTGTGAATAGCCCTCTCCACCACTGGCCCTATCATTCATTTGCTCCTGAGTACTCTCAGGAGTTTTTTCTGTGCTCTGAATTTGTTCCTGCGCTTCATACTCAGCCCCTGCTTCATGTACTTCCGACATAGTATGTTTCCTTTCTTTTTCTTGATTGACAATCCTTGTATATTCCTGATGGACTTCTTCCTTCGTCAGCTGCCTAGCTGAGACAAAGGCTTTTACATCATCTGCAGTTAGCTCTTGCGCTTTTGCAAGAGCTAGTTCCTTCTCAAAAAAGCCCTGGTAATACCAAGACTTTTCATCTACCGTATAAACATGTGCTAACTCTTTAGGAGTGTTATTCCTTCCCTTCAGGAAATCATTCCAATCTTCCTTCTCCTGGTCTCTCTGAAGGATAGGTGGAATCGCAATCTGTACTGGGATCCCCTTTTCCTGAAGACTAGTTATAAATTTATGTCCAGCCATATCATTATCTACAGCTAAGGTAATCATATCCTGATGCTGACCATCTTTAAAATAGTTTGTTGTTCTGGCTACTAATTCTAGAGCTTTCCCTGTATTCTGATTGATTTGATAGGATTTATCATTTATCTCTGCATACAATTCCATAAACCGTCTACTAATAATCCCATCTTTTACTCCATCCATAGCTACTAAGCGAACATCCTGAAGCCTATCTTTATGGAGCTCATAGTAGCTCATAAGATCGATTGGAGCTTCCGCAAATACCAAACGTTTAGGAGTTCCAATATCAATTGAGAAACCTAGTTGTCCGTCTGAATTTCTCATAATTTGTTTTAAACGCCCACGTTCAGGATAGTGCTCTCGATTCTCTACTATTCCCTGAAGACTCGCTCCAGCTAAAAAGCCTGTATTGTCTTTATATTTAAAGACGATCACAGGCTCAAAATAGTCTCCTTTTTTTCGGATTGCTTCCGCTATACTGCCTTGGCTAATAAAAAAGTTAATCGTATCATCTGAAAGGCCTCTCTGTGCCTTCAAATAGCGTCTAGAGGCGCTGAAATCCTGACGCTCATATCTTTCCAAGTGATAGCTAAAAGGCTCTTTTGAGGCCGTCTGAGCTTCTACATCGACTGCCTTAAATTCTCCAGTTTCTAAAAAATGCATCGCCTCCTTGTAAGAAACACCTCGTATGGTTTGAACTAACTGAATGACATCTCCAAATTCAGTTCTTGAGTTCCAGTAAAATTCATTTTTCTTTGCATCTATTACAAAGGAATCATGTTCTACCCAGTTATAGCTATAGCTACCTGTACGCTTTAACTCCATGCCTAGTTGCTCTGCAACAGAAATAATAGATAATCTTTTGGCTTCTTCTTTGCTTAACACCATCTGTTGTCCCCCTACAATGAAAATTCTGGCTCTTCTTTTTCTGCTGCTATATCTTGTCTCTGTTCTTTCTCAAGTTCTTCCGCTTCTACAAAGCGTTTTAAATCAGGAAAATGGAGTTGGGCTTGTTTTAGCTTATCCTGAACTAACAAGTTCTCATCGATATGATAGACTGCTTCCTGATGGCCATTAAATCCTTTCTCTAGATCAATATCATCAAAGCGGATAACAGCCAACTCTGTCAAACTTCCCTTATACCAAGCTCCAATCTCACTTTCAAGATAAAACCGAACGGATTCTCTATCTTCCGTCTTTGTATCCCGTAAATAAGCTAGTTCCCAGCTTTCACCCTGAGAATAACCAATAACTTCTTGAACGATTAACTCCTGATTATTCGTTCCTAAAATCTGGTTAATATCTCCTAAACGTGGTACTAGAATTTCCTGAGCTAATGAAACGACTTCTGTACGATAGTTGAAAAACTCATATTGTTCTCTATCTTCTACATAGTTCCTAACAAAATCTGAATAATGAGGGAAATGTTCCTGAAAACTAGGTGAAATCATTCCATAGATATAGGCTTGTTTTACTGTTTCAAACTGGGCTATTTGATAATATGAGGGATCAAGCTTGCCCTCTTGATTCAATAGTTCCTTGATCTTTTCTGGAAGTTGAATTGGTTCTGATTCTGGCCAAGTTTTCTTAGAATAGTTGATTACTTCTTCATAGAGAATCGTATCAATCTCTGGATTCTCCATTTCAAGTAAAGTATCTACAATTTGAGCATATTCTGAAAGATTGGAACGATAATCAGTAATCAAGCCATCTTTACGAACCTCCCACTCCTCAACCTGAGCATTTTCTGGAGTTCGTAGCAACAATACCTCCTCAGCTTTTAAATCCACTCCAATAACTTGATCGCCATTTGGTAATTGATCCATCTCCAATTCCTGGATCTTAGTATCTAATTGATTATTAACCTGAAGCAAGTCTTGTTTCAAGTGAAATAATTCTTCTGCATTGGCCTTTAATTCTTCAAAATACTCTCTGGAGATTTTCACTGGTTGAACCAATAAATCTTTCTCTCTTTGTTCTAGAGGGTAGGAAAACAAGTAGGGAGCAACTTCTTTGAAGTCCTGGTAGTTCATCCATTTTATAGATTCAGTAACAATCATATTCTGGACATCGATAACATCTGTATGAGGTGTAATCCAACCAGCTAAAGCCAACTCTTTTACTGCTTCAGATAAGGGGTAAGAAGGGATATGTTCTAAAATCCCCTCAAAATAACCAATCCCTCGAGCAGTTTCTTCCTCAACTTCACGCTTCATTCGTTTAAATTGTTTTTGTGGTAGTGTATTCATTCTATTTCGTTTCCTTTCTTTCCGTTATCTGGGCCGTAAAAGGTGTCTACGATACCTGCGGAACGTAAAGCCGATTCCAATGCTGATCTAGCCAACTCAGAAGCCGCAATTGTTCTCACTTTCACTTCCCATAACTCTTCTTCCTTCTCCTTAATTAAGTTATCCATAAACTCATTATCTTTAATCAGCTCATCTCGCCGTTGCTTAAGTTGTTCTAAATTCATTTGATTCTCCTCACCAAAAAAACAGCCATTACGGCTGCCTTGTACTTTTAGGTATTAGAAATTGCAAGAGATCCCAATGTTGCTCCTAACGCACACACTATTAAAGTTGCTATGATGATTGGACTCAAAAGAACTCTTGATATTGAAATAATTAAAAAGAAATTAACCACTATGACTATGGCAATAATAAACCAAATGGCATTTTTTATTTCTTCTCTCTTATAACTAGACTTATTTATCATTGAAAATAATATAGGTATTATAAAACCAATGATAATTAACAAGATTCCAAAAAACAAAAAGTGCCATGAAATATTATTTTCATATGACATGATATTAGATGCAATTGACACATCTTTCTGATTTATCATTTTATCAATATCAAAATGATGTGTTAGTTGCTTATTTAAATTTCCCAGATTAAGATTAAAGCAAATGACAACTATTGCATAAATTAATTCTATTGCCACATAAGGCGTATAAGGGCTTTCTAATACTTCAAAAAATCGATCTCTATACAAATTTATCTCCTATATTCAAGTATAATGTTCTTCTATATAGCGTTTTAAAATGAGATATCGTCTCAGTAGCAACGAATAGCTAAAGTTATAGATTAAAATAGTCAAAAATAACAAAACTATAAATAGTGCAATACTGATGCTCAGTAACACACTTTCATGCAATTTATTGGTAGGTACACCTGTTAAAGGTGAAAATAAAATTGCTAAAAGTCGTTTTAAATCATCTGAAAAAATAATGGTTAATACAAGACCTACCAATAATTTCCAGTTGCGAGAACTCCTTTCCTTTTTTATCTCTAGCTCTGTCAATTCTGCTAATAATGCCTCTTTAGACTGCTGGTTATAGTAACCCAAGGCTTCTCTGTATCGACGTTCATGCCGTTTCGTCCACATTTCATAATAATTTTTTATGGTAGATTTCATAGGATTATTACACTCCTCTCAATCATCGCTTATTCTCCATTCATTATATCACAAAATACTAAAACACATTGTGCTATCTAGTTCTTAATTTCTATATAGCCAAGTTCATCTGTAGAAAAACCAACAATCTTATAGAAACCTATGGCTCCAAAAGTTTCTAATAAATGAGTTTCCGCTACCCTTTTAGCTGTATTAAAATCACGGAAAAAACCTGCATGAGCAAAATTTTCATGCCAGGTTATTTTTTCGCCTTCCTGATGCAGCCACACATACTGATCCCAATTTATAGCAATTAAAACGCAATAAGAGTCATAAAATTCCATTAGATTTCCTTTCTTTCCTAACTCACTTTGAGAGGAACTTCCTCAACTTCCTTAATCCCAATATGAATAACATTTTCTTCCCCAACCTGGGCTTTCCACTCATCAATATCGCTTAGATAGCGCTTGTATCGATACCAGTTGTCATCATTCGGGCCATTACTTAAGAGGTAAGCTCTTGGATGCGTGTCCAGGTTAAATTTTTGATCTCGAAAAACATTTTGTTTGGATAGGAAGAGTAGGGCTTCTGTTGTTCCAATCGTAGCCACCTCATGCGGTGTCAACAGTTCTCGACCAATTTTAGAGTTCTGCTTAGAGCTGCTGGCATTTCTTCCTCTGCTCTCACTATAATTCTGATCATTCAGAGTTTGCTTCCCTGATCGCTCAGATAGGTACTTAAGCGTGTCTAAGTCATTGGATCCTAAATAAAGAATAGCACCACAGTTATTGATAATCGTCTTCGTATTTTCTTTACCATATAACACTTCAATCTGACTTTGAGATTGCACCATCATCTTGATAGAAATCTCTCGAGAACGAATAACTGAGATAATTGGTGGTAAATTAGGAATCTTCCCAATCTGACCAAACTCATCTGCCCACACCTGTAGATGCAATAAGTCTTCCTTGATCTTTGTTGGATGCTCACCTAATATAACTGCATCTGCAGTTTTTATTAGCACATCAAAGATGGTACTAAAAAGAAGGGCAGATAAGAACTGATAAGCTGGATCCACTTCTGGAATATGAATAAAAACTGCTATTTTCTCAATATTCCATTTTTCAATCTCCAGTGTATCCTTTTCAATAATCTTTCTTAGTTGCTCATGATCAAATACTGAGAAAGTTGTTGCAAAAATGGCATAAACAGAAGCTCGTGTCTGACCATCAAAGTTTTTATTAAATAGCTCCCACTGCCTGCAGGCATAATTCCCTGGTCTCCTTCTCTCCAGATCTTCAAACATCAATTCAACCGGACTTTCCGCTTCTGGATGATTCCGTCTCAATTCTCGAATCATATCTGTAACCTGCCCTAAATTAGGTAGATAGTGATCGAGCTGACCATCAAAATAAAGATAGCCAATTAGAGAACGCATGAGTAGTTTATTAGCTGCAGGCCAAAAAGGATCACTTTCATGACCATTTCTGTTGAGAGACTCTGTAATTGCCTCTGCCACTCGGTCTATATCCATTTCATTATGAATATATCTAAAAACGTTGAAGCCATCTGAATTCAGGAAAGTAATCAAATCAAAAATCTTCATCTTATAGCCTTTTTCTACAAGTGATTTCCCTGTTTCATGAATCAAAATCCCTTTAGTATCTGTAGTTACAAAACTAGAGTTAGCTTGTAATATATTCGGTTTTACAGCACTACGTGTCTTTGAATCCCCTGTACCTCCATACACCAGAATATTTTTATTAATCTGATTTTCAAAGCTCAAGCGGTTATTAAATAGTCCCATCTGACTGTTCTGGGTAAAAATCATATTTTTTTCAGGTTCTTCGTCTCGGAATCTCATCAACTCTTCTCTCGTCGCAAAACGAGCTGATCCATGTTCTTCTCCATAACGGTAAATCCCTGTATCCGATACTCTCAAATACAGCAGAAAAGCAATCAAAAATCCGCCCATACCAATTAATAAAGAAGCTGGAGTAAATTGAAAATCAAACCAAGATTTATCGTTTAGATGGTCATTCATCCAGTTAAGCTTTCCAAATCCAAATACATCCGTTACTGAATCAGTATCTGGTGCCAACAGCCATAGTTTAAAGAACCAATGAAAGAGGTAGAATAGACCAATTCCTAACAACAAATACGGTCTAAGTCTCCGTTTCTTCTTTTCTGTAATCACTTCATTTTTCCTCCAATCTGTGGTTCGATATTTTCTGGAATAACAAACTCCTTCGTATGAATGTTTACCTGGAGGGAAGAAATTTTCTTTTGCTCCACTGCTTTGAAATGTTGCAATTTCTCCTCAAAAGAAGTCGTTTTCCCATTTTTAAGGTTCCGCTCATTGAATCCTCTCGGATCTCTTGTGATGCCTTCTAGGACATCCTTAAAGGCTTGTTCGACAACTCCTTTATCTTTTGCATTGAAAGCAAGAGTTGTCTTACCATCAGGGTGTGTATAAAAAGAAAAGCCAATCCCGTATTGGCCAAGTTCTTTTCGAACTGCCTCGAGATTGACTTCATTATTTAGTAATTGCTGGACTTCTTTCGCATCTGCCGTTGCCATGAATTTATTCCAGTCTGTCTCACCAGTAAAGAGGACATTTTCCCCTCTGGCTTGATACATTTCAACTGCCTTAGAGCTCACCAGAAAGAGTCCTTTTAAGATGATTTCTCCTGTCACAAGAGTTGCCCGTCCTAATTGGGCTACCACTTGTTCTTGTTCCATTTTAGCTCACCTCTTCAATTTTAAAATAAAGATCCTTCAGTTGACTAGCTTGTTTCTCTTTGGCAAGAATCTGTTGTCGCAACTCATTGATTTTGTTTTGGCACTCATTAATTTCCTCGTTTGCTTCCTTAATAAACTCTTCGTTAGACTGAATTTTATGTTTAATAGATTGCTTATAAGTAACCGTCTGAGCCTCAAAGCTATCAATAACCTCTGAAGGTAAATTTACTGAAGTCACATTAGAAAGGGAGAAGAAAGGCTCAACATTACCCTTATCTTCTTTAACAGAAAGAGGGCTTTTCTCTTCCTGCGTTGATTTTTCAACAATAGAAACTACTTCTTGTGTGGGCATATCTTGTGAAGCTTCTACTAGTTCTTCCTCTTTTTCATCCAATCTACTGAAGTCTTCTGTAGTCCATTCACTGGAAGAATAGGTATTTTTATCTTCCAAATGTACTTCCTCTCCAACCTCA
This sequence comes from Streptococcus sp. 79, assembly GCF_013277425.1. NCBI lineage: Bacteria > Bacillati > Bacillota > Bacilli > Lactobacillales > Streptococcaceae > Streptococcus > Streptococcus sp. 79. The sequence goes on along the minus strand of NZ_VMMW01000015.1, from coordinate 12,191 downwards.
TCTTGAGGCTTCTGAGAAACTAGCTCAGCAATTCTTTGACGAGCTAAATTCGCCTCTTTCTTTACCGTTAGATCTTCTAGTTCAGGAGCTGGTTCTGGTTGGGGTTGAGATCCTGGTGTGCCTAGTGAAGAGTTCTTTTCTTTATGTTTTTCTAAAAAATGAAGAAAACCTCTCTTTTTCTTTCCAGCACTCATACCAAAATTTTCCAACAACTGATCAATGATACCAACAAAAGGTATTTCAAGACTTTCTTCTTGTAGGATTTCACCTTCAGAATTGAGAGAATAAAGTCGATAGATTCCATTTATTTTATTACTCTTCATTCTCTCGTTTATGATTTCTAACTTTGAAAATAAATCATCTCGGTTCTCAAATGTTTCCTCTTGATTAGTCAATTGATTAATAATTTTATACATGGTTCACTCCTTGGTTACTTGATTGTGCTGGAAGGATTAGTTTCTTCATTTCCTGATAGGATAAGCCACTTTCTTCTGATAGAGCAACAAAAAGCTGTGCTTCCAAATCTTTTTCTTGATTTATGTAATTCTTGATTTTTTGATCTGCTTCTTCTTTTTGTCGTTGCGCTTTTTTCTTATCTTTCCTCACTTTCTCAAGCTTACCTTCAAGTTGTTCTATTTTTTTATTCATTCCATTCTCCTTATTGGTTACTACTAGTTGCGGTTGTTGGTTCAGAAGATGTAGGTGTTGCCGTCGATGTAGAGGAAACTGGAGTCGCGCTTGAACTGCTAGTATCTGTATAGGTTCCTATACTTTGTCCTCTCGCTTCAGTCAATACAATAGGCTCTATTTTATTGATCAATAGTTTCCCTGATTTTTCTACATAGGTCAACCGAATTGTAGCCTTAGTACTACCAGTAAGCCCCTTAGAAGCCCTATTATCTTTCTCTGTTAGGGTGGTACTAGTATATTGAACCTGAGCTAAAGCAATTTTATGTTGTTTATCAATGTAGATAGATCCTGATTCAAAAGCTTGGTCAACCACATACCCCTTATAGGTCTGATTAACTGGTTTCTGTTCTTCTTGAATAGTTTCCTGATACATGGAATCTGTCATAAAAGGCTTATAACGTGGGCGATTCTCTTCTAAATCCTTCTTCGTATAGTAAGCAATCAAAAAATCTTCAACCTGTTGCTCAGAAAGAGAAAGTTGTTCCTGCTGTTTCTCTTCTTTATCTTGCCTCACCTCTTCCTGTCTTTGACTAGTCTGTCTCAAATTCTGTTGTACTTGAGCAATAGAATAACCCAATACAATACATAAAACAGCAATGAATCCCATAAAGAATCCCTTTACCATTTTGATTAATTTTTGATTATACATTCTTTTCCTTTCTTATTTAGGGGTAACAAAATAGATACCTGATTGTGGTTTCAAAGTACGCCAACTCGACACATATAAACCACCAAAGTTCATTTCTGAAACCAAGAAACTACCATCGCTATTAACGTACTCACAAAAAGCAACGTGACCATAGATTGGCGATGCCCCAGCTACACCATTCATGAATACAGCTGCAGAACCTGGTTTAGGAGTCGTTGAAATGTCATATCCTTGCGCTTGACCACTATCAACCCACTGATTGGCATTGCCTAGATAGGGATGAATGCCAACTCCAATTTGAGCAAAGCGATTATAGACATACCAAGTACAATTCCCTAGTGCATAAGCGTTACCTGAATAGCCTTGTCCTTCTAAAAGTGCTTGATCGGTAGGTAGTCCATAAGGTAGCTTATCTTTATATTCTGCTGGAACTTGCTTGCTAGAAACACCTGTTGAACCTCCTCCTTTATTTTTTAAGAAATTTAGCCATTGACGGGCTGCAGATTGCCTTTCTAAGAGTTTGTTTCCTGGAACTCCTAACCAAGCATTCAAGAAGTCCTCCGCAAGAGCTTCTACGGATCCAGTAGACGTTACAATTCTTCTGAATGCTGCACGCCTAGTTGGATCATCTTCCTCCAGAAGAAATTTTGTTTGGACTTCCGCAGACCAAATATCTCCATCCACAGATTTTGCAAAATTCCACAATGCAAGAGCACGAGGACCAGTAAATTGACCAATCCCAATCCCGATATAGTGCAAACCGTTGACTAGATAACCTCTTTCATTTAGAGGCAAGGTAGGGTACATAGCTTGAAAGGCTCCCCAATTACCAACTAGATTTTCTGCAGTTGGTTCTTTAGCAACTTTATCGAACTGATTATTGGTTAGAAAGTCTGTTTCATAGCGTTTAAAGGTAATGGAACTCTCAATATCAAATCCTCCCAAAACGGCTGCGATTCCTTCATCTATTGCTTCTGGTATATTTTTTTTGATTGTATCCGCAAAAGCTCTTGCACGTCTTCCTTTATCTCCAGATGTTTCAATATTACTGACAACAGACGTTGCTTGGGTATATTCTACACGCTGGAAGTAAAAACCGACATTGACATAAGTCCAGCTCTTCTTGATATTCCCATCTTTATCTTTCTTGTTTGATCGATCAGGTTCTAGCTTTTGATAATAAACAGTTTGATTCCCTTCAGGTGCTACCTTTCCGATGATCTCTCCAGATTTAACATGATCACCTGTTTTATAGCGAATCGTATCTACATTCTTATACAGAAACTTAGAATCCTGATCACTAATTTCTATGTCACTCCCCTTAACTTCAACTTTCCCATCTAAAACAGCTAACAGAGACTGACCTCCTGAAGCCTGCAAAACAGAGCCATTAAAAACTTCCGTCTTCGATTTATATCCAAAACGCTCAATAATCTGAAGAGGTGCTTGTGATTCAGGTTGTTCTTCTGTATAAAATGGATTATCTAGTTCTTGAAGCAACATATATTTTCCACTATCTCTAGCAATTTCTAAGAGTTGTTTATACTCCTCTAACTCGTCCTTGTCAAGCTTATAGAGATTATTTTTGGTATAAAGCTCTTCCATCGTTTTAAGATTGTCTTTATCCCCACTCAAATTCTTCCATAAGGTATCTAAGTAAAGTTTTCCACGATTCTGTTGTGAAAAATACTTATTCCCGTCTATACGAAGCTTATCTGAAATATCATCATACTTATAATTCAAGTACAAAAGCGGATCGTCAATTTTTGTCCAATAATCTACCTTGTCATTCGATTTTTCACGATCTAATTTTGAAAGATACAACCAAGTATCATTCAAATCAAATTCATCTTGACGGGTAATTCCTGAACTACCGATACCAAGTATAGCCAGAAACAAAAGCAGACCAAAAGCAATCAGATAAGCCTTTAAGCTAAATGGATTGTTGATAATAGCTTGAAGCGGTTTAGAACCTACACGGTAAAACTTCCTCGCTTTCTTAGCCACTTTCCCTGTTTTAGAAGCAGCCAAGCGTTTCTTATAATCCTGAATACGACGAGAGAGTTTTCCTTCCCAAGAAAATTCTCTTGGAGTTCGAGTGAAACCTCTACCCTTAGCCTTATTGTAGGCTCTATTTCCAAGGCTATAGCTCGATTTAACCATTCCTTGGCCAAGTTTACCGCTATACTTCCCAATCGTTTTGATTCGTTTCCCTTGAATCTGAATATCCTGATACCGATATTTAGTTCGTGCTATATCTGACAGTGTATCATCCTGTTGCGCAACAGAGCTAGCCTGTTGATTAGCAACTCGTTCTACAGATTGTTTTGCCACACGAAGAAACTTCTTCTTGCGTGAACCACCATTAGCCTCTTGAGCGGCTTTAAAAGTTCTTTTAGAAGTTTTTTTCTCCAGTTTCGCCTTATCTAATTCCTGCTTAAGGAAGACCTGCTTTTTAATTTCCTCTGGACGAAGTGCCTTTCCTTCTTTTCCAAGATTTCTTCCTTGTTTCTGGATATTCTTGTACTCTTTTTGGATTCTCTTATACTCTTTTTGTATTTTCTTGAGCTTGTTCTTAGAAGCTCGAAATTGGCTTCGACTCTTCTTTACCAACTGACGTTTAGAGTTGGTCTGAGATTGTAACTTCGTAAGTTGTTTTGCGCTATCTTGTTGAACCGTTCGGTAATTCTTACGAACTTTTTCTAGCTTTCGATCTAACCTATGACCGATTGTTTTTGGTCTGCCTTTCTCCTGATCCATAGTAAGACTCCTAAGCGTCTGTTGCGACTAAGTTATACAACTTAGTATTCTTTGGTATTGGATTTTCAAATGGCACCACAACTGGCCCAGCTACGATTAAGCCAGTACCTTTAGCTTTTGGCCGTGCTAAGTAGCGAATCTGTTTATCAGTCAGATTGACAATCTCTTTTAGGATAGCCAAATCTTGAGGTTTTTGTTTGAGTAAAATCATAAACTCACTATTTGAGAGCAATTTCCGACCTTCTTCAACAGCAGCTAGCGTTTCTACGTTCTGGGTGATTCCTGTTGGAATCGCACCATATTTCCGAATCCGTGAATACAACGTAGTAAAGAAGTCTGCTTGAGCCTTATTTTTAAATAGAATCTGCATCTCATCAAAGTAAACCCATGTAGTACATTTCCCTTGATTCTCTACAATTTGATTCCAGATATAATCCTGAATAACCATTAAAGCAAACGGCTTCAACTTATGAGACAACTTCTTCAGATTAAAGATAACAAAGCGATGATTGAGATCCACGTTGGTATTGTGAGCAAAAATGTCCTGAGAACCAGTTGTATAGGTTTCTACCGCTAAAGCTAAGTCTTGTGCTTCGGGTTCAGGTTGTTCTTTCAAGACCTGGTGCCACTCTTTTAAAGTTGGAGTATAATGATCTGTTAAATAGCGTTCATAAGTCACACCTGTCACTCGGTCAATAATCCCAATCTGTGCATCTGTCACCTCTGACAGAATCGATTCAAACAATCCCATCAACAAGTTTGCTTTATCCCCTATTGGATCGTCATCCTCATCATCCAAACGATCCAGATCTGGTAGATCCAAAAGATTGATATGTGTTTTAGAACCAATCGAAATATCCACCATCTGAGCACCGAAAGCACGGCCAATATCAGAATATTCATCTTCGGGATCCACGATGATAACTCGGTCTTCTGGATATTTCAGTAAAGTTGGAATAACTTCTCCACCCTTTATTGTTGTAGATTTACCAGATCCTGAAGAACCTAACACAACTCCTGAACCCGTGTTCAAATCACGTTTTCGATCTAGTGTAATGATATTGTTTGATAACTGATTTTGACCATAGTAGCGAGCGAGTAAGCTTTCAGACTTTAAGTCCACGTTGGTAAAAGGAACTTGCGTAGCAATATTAGCTGTCGTCATCTTTCTCATAAAATTCTTCTTCACATTCAAGAAGCACTCCCCGATAGGTAAAATCGTATTCAAAGCCTCTTCTTGATAATAATAAAGATCTTCAAACTCTACCCCTAATTTACGGCCAGCACGCTTAATCTTCTGTTCGTTACGTTGTAGTTCCTCTTGGCTCTCTGCCTTAAAATACACTGCAATCAAACCAGAAAAGATTTTCTGATCATACTCAGTAATCTCGTCTCGCCACTTCTTGGTAGCTTCTGAGATTTCTTGGTCACGACCAGCCACAACCGCATCATCAAAGATACCAGATTGAGCGGCCTTACGTTTAGAACGAAGTTTCCCAATTTCAGCATCCATTTCTGCATCGTTAATCTTTTCTAAGATTTCAACATTCTCATAAGGTTCTGCATGGATAGTAATAGCTAGTTCAAATCCTAGTGTTGTTAAATCCCGAATGAGCCGATCAGACATCCAGTTTGGATAGCGGTGCGCATAAAGTACCTTGACCCAACTATCATCTATAATCATGCGTTTTTCTTGAAATTCAATCCTGTTTGGCGCAATAAATGATTTAGTAGATAAACCTGTCAAAGCAATTTCTTTATAATCAAAATTGACATATGGATTACCTCGTAGTAGCTCAGAAAAGACTTTTAGGCGATCCAAACCATTCATATCCCTAAAAGTAATATCAGATTCCTGGAACTGAGTCCCTAGGGAAACTCCAATATCTTGTAGGATCAACTGCGCCTGTTTTCGATCATCAGCGTTCGTTGAAATGGTCACATACTTATGTACCTCGAAGTTGTTAGCATGTGTCGTAAATCGCTCCTTGATCATCTCGTTCAATTCTTCACGATAGTCATCGTAGCCATCATTTGTTTCTTCAAACAAGATATTCTGCAAGGAGTTATCCGATACTCGACGGTTAATGACTAGGAGTTGGTAGTTACTGCCCTCATCCAGTGAATTTAGAGCGTCCATCGTTGTATCGATGATACTCTCTTTTTCATCTTGTTGAGCTGTCGAGTAAGAAGCATCCCCCAACATAAAGCTACGAGAATATTTCTCACGAGCAATGTGCATCAATCCATCTTCATGTAGATGTGTGTAATTGATCGTGTTTTGCGTCGTAGGTTTCATCTGACGACGCAAGCGCTCAATTCTTTTCTTTTCTGCGTTTTCTAGTTTTTCTCTTTTGCTTTTGAATAAACTCATCTTTCGTATACATTCCTACCTTTCCAAATTCTGTCTCATAGGTTCGTTGTTGGATTCGGAAAAAGAAATTGATTTTTTCTTTAATCCGCATTCGCTTGGTCATGCCTGTACCGTACATTCCTCCAGGAACGACAAATAGAGCGTCCCAAAGATAGATGTACCAATCAGGTAGACCAAAGAAGTATATAGCAATTGTCCCTGAGACAGCTATTATCAAACACACGTATAGAACAAGCATTCTAGTAGTTAGACCAAATAGAATTGGCTTGTCCTCGTTTTCAAATTCTCTTAAAAATTCTGATCCAATTTTTTTCAATTAGTTTCCTCTCATACAAAATAACATCGATTAATTCTAATTTTTCTACACATAGATTAAACTCCTATAAGTTGCTTGGCTTTTCGACTAGATCCAACAAGTGTAAAGATGTATATTACACCTTTAGCAATTGACGCAAAGGCTGTCCCCCAACTTCCGCTAGTTCCTGCAGCAACTTTTAACATATCTGTAGTGACTAAACCATTATATACAACAGATACTACAATTAGAATAACTCCGATAAAGGCAGAGGCCGCAAAGTATTTCAGGAAGTTAATCGTGACAGTTCGTAAAGAATCCATCATAAAGAAAGCTACCAATAATGGAGCTAAAGCCTTAAGCATATACAAGTCTAAATACCTTAGGAAGATAATAATTCCAAGTATTATATTAGCTATGAATTCAGTTAGTCCACCGACTAGACCAAAAATACTTTTTTCAAACCAACCTTTGACAGCACCTTGCGCATATTGATATTTATCAAGTTGTGAAGGTACTACATGAGCAATTATTTTCACAATAATATTAAGCAATTCAAGAATGGCATCGCAAATTTGAGATGAAGCAGAGATCATGATTAAGGCAAATAAATACTTCATCAAGGCCTCTAACCAAATCTTCTGTGTTAACGCTCCACCTCTGGACTTGACCATTTGTGACCACGATTCCATTTCAAACCAGAAAAAAAGACCTAAAAGGATATACCCAATAGGTCTGACTGCATCAGCCATCATATTTACAGCTTGGTTTGTCGCAGAGCTGTAACTGGAAAGAGAACTAGTTAGTTCTCTAATATCTAAATTCATAGGCTACTCCTAAAATTTTATCAGATTTAGTGCTGCAATAATTGCGGCTGAAATTCCCGCAGAAGATAGGGCCAGAAATGCACCATGAGTCATAGAATCAGAACCCTCATCTCGTCTTTGCTTATCATTATTCTTTCTTCCTTGGATAAAGTCATATGAACCATTCCAGATCCAAACAAGACCTGTAATTGTTCCAACACCGCCTAGACCAGCAAAAAGTTTTGTAAGAATTTCCATTTGTTTTACCTCTTTTAATTTCTTTTTTTATAACAAAAGGCACTGCAGAGATTTCTGCAGTGCCAAACACAATACTATTTTTATAATTCATCAAATTCTTCACGATAAATCGTCCGAACAGTAGCTACTAGAAGAGTAAGTACTATCATAATCGGAATCTCAATATGTGGATAGGGAAGAAAATTAGTTCCACCTGCAGGTATTGGAAATTCATGAACTGCGCCATCAATCCAAGCACGTTGAACAAAACCCATAACATGAATTCCGTACCATCGGAAAAAAGCATCTCCTACCGAAGGAGTAATCCAGTGTAAGATATCAATCAAAAGCCAAAAAGGCAAAAACAGAACTAATCCAACACAACATTTAGATACAATCCAAAGTATGACAACTCCAAACGCTGATTTCACAACATTAATACACCAAAGAACGATATAAAAGGGAGCTGTAAAAATCCTAATGATAGCTACCCATAACCAGGAAAAATCACTCCCTAATTTCATAACTCTACTCCTCCACGATTTACCGTTATTATAGCATAAATCGACAACCTTAACAATATTTTTATATTGTTTTTACATTATATTTTACTACTTTTTATTTAATTTCCTATAGATTATTACAGAGATTCCTAATGCTATTCCAATAATTCCGGTCAAAGTCAAGAAATTGGATAAACTAGTTCCCGTATTAGGTAATACTTTTTCAGCTTGGGTTCCTACTTCGATAATTTCATTTACAGGATCTACTTTTTCAAGACTCGGTTTGTTTTCTTTTACCTCTCCTGTATCTGGGTCAAGATAATAAGTTGTCGTAATTGTTTCTCTACCTTTAACACCAGCTTGAATAATTTTTTCTTCACCTTTCTTTAAATTTTTATTTTCTCGTTTTTCAGTTTTAAATTCTGTTTCCATAATTTCAACTTTGGGCTTAGTCCCTACTGAAATGACTTCGTCTATAGATTCAGTTTTTTCAACCTTTGGTTCATTTGCGGTCACTTCTCCCGTTTCAGAATTAAAACTATAGGTAATCGTGGTTGTTTCATGACCTTTGCTACCTTTTGTAACAACTGTCTTCTTACCTGCTTCTGAGTCCTTATCCTCAACATATTTTGTTTTATAATCCAAATCTTTAGTTGTGACAACAGGCTTTGTCCCCACAGAAATGACTTCGTCTACAGATTCAGTTTTTTCAACCTTTGGTTCATTTGCAGTCACTTCTCCTGTTTCAGAATTAAAGCTATGAGTAACAGTGCTTGTTTCATGACCTTTGCTACCTTTTGTAACAACTGTCTTTTTGCCTGCTTCTGAGTCTTTATCCTCAACATATGTTGTTTTGTAATCTAGTTCCTTAGTCGCAACAGCTGATTTGCTTCCTCTAGCCACTACTTTATCAACAGCTTCTTTAAGAACTTCTTCTTTTATAGATGGTTCATCTTTCGTTCGAACTCCTTTTTGAGTTACATAGGTTTTAGTAGTTCTTTTAACTCCTAGAACACCTTCAGTTACAATTTTTTCTTGTCCAAACTCTAACTCAGGATCCTCTGTATAAACCGTCTTAAAAGCTATATCAGACTCTGCAACATCTACATCTTGCCCCTTTGTACCTTTTGCAATTACTTTATCAACGGCTTTTTTAAGGATTTTCTCTGTGACAGCTGGCTCCCCTACACGTTTGCCTGATTGAGTAACATAAGTCTTTGTTATTTCTTTTTGACCTACAGCACCTTCAGTTACAACTTTGGTCTGTCCAATTTCTAACTCAGGATCCTCTGTATAAGTTGTGTTAAAAGGGATGTCTTCTGTTTTCACCTCAACGTCTGATCCTTTAGTTCCTCTAAGAACAATGCGATCAACTTTAGGTTTTGTAATAGTAGTTGAAATAACCTTACCATCTTTTAGAGAAACCAATTGTGAACCTTCACTACCAGCTTGCTTTTCTTTCTCTTGACCAGCAGCCAGCGATGGATCCTCTTCATATTTGGTTTCAAAAGCAATTTTTTCAGGTCTGAGAGTATTGATTTTTTCATCGACTTTTTTACCATCTACTGTTACAGAACTGCGAATACTACGTTCCACAGACGGTGTACCAGTAAAGGTATAATTAACAGTATAGGAACCATTATCCAAATCACCTGACCAAGAAACGGTATTATTGGTGATAGTTAGAAAAGTTTTTTGACCATTAGGAGAAACTAGCTCTGCTGATGTTAATGTCAAATCTGCTTCAGGGCTAATAGAGACTGTTCCTTTTTGTTTCACAGAAACTTTCTCTTCTTTGATTTCCTCAACAGCTGTTTTAGCAAACTGAGCATTAATGGCTTTTTGTCTTTCTAATTCATTCGTAGATGCATCAGATATAAAAATATTATTATGACCTGCCGCCTTCATAGCTTCAACAGAGTGGCTACCCTCATTGGCATTATAGGTAACTGTATAAAATGTTTTAGCATGATTTTTTGCCCAGTTCGCATATTGAACATCGATTTCTTCATCATCTTGCCATTCATCAGTAAACTGAATTGTCGAAACATAAGAGTTCTTTTTTCCAGTATACTCATTATATATTTCCGAAAAACCTTTTCCAAAACTATCATCATTTACATTAAAGCCATTCTTTTTTAACAAATCTTTCAACGAAGATATGGAAGATGCTTCTTCTAATAAACGAATCAGAACTGTCTTACTCAGCGGCTTACCAGATGTAATTTCATATCTGTCAGCTGTATAAGAGTTTGATGAATTTATATAATAACTAAACAACCAGATTTGATCTTTGTCAGTCAATGTAGAGGCCAACGATTTCAAATCTGAAAATATTTTAGTGATATTATTTGTATTAGAACTTGAAAAATCTAACACCACCAATAAATCCATAGGCTTTATTTTCTTCTCTGTTGTATGAATGATTTCTTCTCTAGACTTAGCCGTAAAAGTTAGGGTATTACCATTTACGTTACTATTCTCCTGTGCATAAACACTTGTAGGTTCTACAAACGGTGTAACAACTTCAACTAAATTCGCAAATCCTAGAACTGCTAGTCCTAAGATTACACTACAACGCTGTTTCCATTTTTTCATAAATTTTTAACCTATTCTTTTTTCTTTCGCATAGATAAAGCTAAAGCGATTGTTCCCATAGCCATTCCAAGAAGAGCTAAATTGTTAGAACTACTCATACCAGTATTAGGCAATTCCGCTTTTGAAACTTCTTCTTTTGGTTCTTCTTTCTTTGGTTGTTCTGGTTTTACTTCTTCTGGAGTATGAGTCACAACCGTATTGGAAACAACTTCCACACCATTAACTGTATGAGAGTAAGTATTTTCTACTGTTCCTGACTGAATACGTGTCATTTGTAGATATACTTCTGCTTGAAACTCTAATGTTCCCAAAATCGACTTCAAGAAAGCATCATCAAAGCTAATATCTACTTTACCTTTAGCCTTGTCTACTACTTGACTTGTGAACTTAGTTAATTCATCACCAGCTTTAAATTTTTGGCCATCACTTGTTTCAAAATCTACAGTCGCAAACACTTGATAAACACCTTGATACTCATCATGTGTTTCATCATAATCATCGCTAAACTGGTACTCAAACAACTGCTCCGAGCGATCCTTTGGTATCAGGGAACCAACTAATTTATAATTAAATGTTTGATTCAACTTAAGCTCTTTTCCATCTAAACTTTCTTTACTTAAATGGTCAATCACTACATCTTTCTTTGGTTCAATCTTCGGAACATTATTGACTACAGTTTCAGTTACATAAGCCATACCAAAATCAATTTGATAAGCTGTATTCTCGTACTTACCACCTGTTTGACCCAATTCCTTCTTAACAGTCATTGGATTAGTAATGGTCAGAACTTCTCCAGCTTGCACGTAGGTCTTGTAGAACTCCTCTGGATTCTCTGCCTCAAATACTTGAATCGCTCCTTTCGGAGTGAAATTGCTGGACTTCAAGGCTTCTTGGACACCTGATGGTGCCTTATCCAGACTCTCATAAAGAGCCATTTTCAAACCTTTAACTACTTGACCTTTAGAATCAGTCACTTGAACACCATCTTGATTGATGGTAACAGCTTCTTCTGGGTAATCATCAACGATATAGAACCCTTTGCCAATACTGTCTTTATCTGCTTCAATACCCTTGTATTGACTATAATCTGCCGTTACCGTGTAGTAGTTGACAGAGCCTGCCAAGACCTGTTTCCCATCGATATTCACGCCTGCTTTATTCAGATTCTTCTTGGTTGGTTTCGCAGTAGGAACATTATTGACTACAGTTTCAGTTACATAAGCCGAACCAAAATCAAGCTGATAGGCTGTATTCTCATACTTACCACCTGTTTGACCCA
>NZ_VMMW01000014.1:60460-83750 GCF_013277425.1 Streptococcus sp. 79 | reverse complement strand
AATTAGATTATACTTGGAAAAATAAATGGAAGCTAGAAGCCTTGTCAGCCACCAGCATAGCTGGTGGTTTTCTTGTTTTTCTCTACGAGAAAAACTGGCTTGAAGCCATAATAAAAAAAGCTTTAAATTTAAAGCTTTTTTGTTTTTTGCTTATCTAAAAACTACTGCGATTGTTAGAATCCAGTTAAGAACAGAAACTACAAGTCCTACGATGTTGAGAATTTTTTCTGTTTTATAGTCCAGTCCAGATTCTTTTTGGTATGAAAAAGCCAAAACCAATCCTATGATCCCCAAAATCAGACTCACTATTGGAGAAAGCAAACCAAGGACGATAGATAAGATACCTAAAATAAGTGAAGGTTTTTTCTTTTCTTGTGAATTCATATTATAAAATCTCCTTAAAATTAATATAAATGATGATACCATAAAATGCTAGCTTTATCTATCATTCGACAGATTTTTACAGAATGTTAGCTAGTCTTCACTTTCCCTTTCCAAGAATCCAAGCCATAAGAAAGAATATAAATCTCAGAAAAACCTTGTTTTTTCAAGTAAAGAGCTGCATTTGTAACTCGTTGCGCACGTTGGTTTTCGTAGAGAAGGACAGGTTTATCTTTACGAAGGGCTGCAAGACTAGTCTTCAACTGACTTGAAGGAATATTGCGAGCCCCAAGAATATGTTTTCTGTGGAATTCTGCTGGGTCGCGCAAATCAATCAATTGACCCGTACGAATCAAGGCTTCAAACTCCTCATTGTCCACAATTTTAGCCGCACGGCGAATACGAAGATAGTTAAAGCCCATCCACGCCAACATTGCTAGTATAAGTGCCCACAAAATCCAAGTAACCATTAGTTCTTTTCTCCATTTTTCTCAATATAATCCAATTCTACCTTGTGCTCTCTGCGAAGAACCGCTTCTGCTTCTAGATAGTCTAATTTGTCCATCAACCCTGCATCGTAAATCCGAGAGAGTTCCCACTTCATCAGTTCAATATCATATAAGCGTTTTCCCATGTAAACAATAATACCAAATCGTTTGAGGAATTGCTGCACATCATAGAATGTTTTCATAAGACTCATTCTAGCAAAATTTTGTGTTTTTTTCAAGAAGAGACTTACACAATACTCCTGATTTTCCTATCTTCTTTGGCGATTCTGTTGCAAGTATGGTACAATAAAAACATGAGAATTCAACAATTACATTATATTATCAAAATCGTCGAAACTGGCTCCATGAATGAGGCAGCCAAGCAACTCTTTATCACTCAGCCCAGTCTTTCCAATGCGGTGCGAGATTTGGAAAATGAAATGGGGATTGAGATCTTTATCCGCAATCCCAAGGGAATCACCTTGACCCGTGATGGGATGGAGTTTCTCTCTTATGCCCGTCAGGTTGTCGAGCAAACTCAGCTTCTGGAGGAACGCTATAAAAATCCTGTCGCCCACCGCGAACTCTTTAGCGTTTCGTCTCAACACTATGCCTTTGTGGTCAATGCCTTTGTCTCTTTGCTCAAGAAAAGCGATATGGAGAAATACGAGCTCTTCCTTCGTGAAACTCGTACTTGGGAAATTATCGACGACGTCAAGAACTTCCGTAGTGAGGTCGGTGTCCTATTTTTGAACAGCTACAACCGTGATGTTTTAACGAAAATGCTGGATGACAATCACCTGCTGGCTCACCATCTCTTCACAGCGCAACCGCATATCTTTGTCAGCAAGACCAATCCTCTGGCAAAGAAAGACAAGGTGAAACTGTCTGATTTGGAAAACTTCCCTTATCTGAGTTATGACCAAGGGACGCATAACTCCTTCTACTTTTCAGAAGAGATTCTTTCCCAAGAACACCACAAGAAATCCATCGTAGTCAGCGACCGTGCTACCCTCTTTAATCTCTTGATTGGTTTGGATGGATATACCATTGCAACAGGGATTTTGAACAGCAACCTCAACGGAGACAATATCGTTTCTATCCCACTGGATATTGATGACCCAATTGAACTGGTCTATATCCAGCATGAGAAAACCAGCCTATCTAAGATGGGCGAACGCTTTATCGACTATCTACTAGAAGAAGTCCAGTTTGATAGTTGATAAATGATAAGAACCAATATGTAGGCTAGCAACAACCTGCATATTGGTTCTTTTTACTTATAATTAAAAGTCTCCCCTGCCAACTTATCAGCTAGCTTGGGAAAGAGAGTATACAACTTATGGGCTAGGTTCAACAACATCGGTAGATTGAGTTCTCGTTTGTTTTTTCCTATAATCTTGACAATCTTTTTAGCCACTGCATCTGGTTCTAGCAGGAAACGGTCAACCGACTTGAGATAGGTTCCATCTGGGTCGGCTTGGTAGAAAAATCCTGTACGGATTGGTCCTGGATTAACCGTCGTTACATAAACACCGTAGGACATGAGTTCGAGGCGCAGAGCATTTGAAAAACCAATGGCCGCAAACTTGGTAGCTGAGTAGAGACTGGACTTGCCAGTAGCGATTAAACCTGCCATGCTGATAATATTGATGATATGACCTTTTCGACTGTCTTTCATACGAGCCGCAAGGTGTCGAGACAGGTTCATCAGGGCAAAAGTATTGACCTCAAACATCTGGTGAATATCTTGGTCAGAAATCTGGTCAAATTCCTCAAAAATCCCGTAACCAGCGTTGTTTATCAAAACATCAATCTCGCCATAGCGGAGATAGAGGTCAGTTACCAGAGTTTCTAAGGCTGAATCATCGGTAATATCGATTTCAATCAATTCTGCATGGGGATGGTTTCCGTAGAGTTGGGCTAATTTTTCCTTATTTCTACCAAGCAAGATGAGCTGGTCTTCTGGTAAAAGTTTGACCATTTCTTGAGCTAGACCACCACTAGCGCCAGTAATGAGAATAGTAGGCATACTTATCCTTTCTCAATCTTTTAGATTTCCACTTCTTCCAAGTCTTTGACCACATGGACATTTTCAAAAATGCTAGCAGCATCTTTCTTGAGCTTGCTGATATCTTTTGAGAGGAAACGGGCACTGATATGGTTGAGCAAGAGGCGTTTGGCACCTGCTTCTACTGCTACTTGTGCAGCTTGCATGTTAGTAGAGTGGCCATGGTTACGAGCAATTTTTTCATCACCCTTTCCATAAGTCGATTCATGGACTAGGACATCGGCATTGACAGCCAGACGCACACTGGCATCCGTTTTTCGAGTGTCTCCTAAAATAGTGATAATTTTACCTGGACGTGGCGCTGAGATATAGTCTGCTGCCTTGATTTCAGTACCGTCTTCAAGAACTACGTCTTGACCGTTTTTGATTTTACCAAAAAGTGGGCCAAATGGGACACCAGCTGCCTTGAGTTTTTCAGCATCCAGCGTTCCTTCCAAGTCCTTTTGAATGACACGATAGCCAACACAGAAAATAGTATGATCCAGCTCCTCTGCATACACCGTGAATTTATCGGTCTCAAGGATTTTCCCTATAGAATCTTGGTCAAACTCATGAAAATGAATACGGTAAGGCAGACGCGAACCTGACACACGAAGACTGGTTAAGACAAATGACTTGATACCCTGCGGGCCATAGATTTCCAAATCTGTCTGCTCTTCATTGGCTTGAAAGGCACGGCTAGAAAGGAAACCTGGCAGGCCAAAAATGTGGTCTCCATGCAGGTGGGTGATAAAGATTTTGCTGACCTTACGTGGTCGAATTGTGGTTTCCAGAATGCGATTTTGCGTACCTTCTCCACAGTCAAAGAGCCAGACTTCGTTAATCTCGTCCAAGAGTTTCAGGGCGAGACTTGAAACGTTGCGGGCTTTAGAGGGCTGACCTGCCCCCGTTCCTAAAAATTGAATATCCATTCGATACTTTCTAATTAATCAATATATAACATGGCTGTGCGATTTTCCGATCGGAAATAGCGCTTGCCAGAAAAAGCAACAGCTTCTTGCAGTAAATCCTCTTGGCTGTAGCCTTTGAGACGCTTACGACCGTCAACCAAGCTTTCCAAATCAGTCAAAGCTGTGAGACTCTCCATGCTAACAACTTCCTCGTCTCCGACAGCCTTCATGTAAATCTTGCCAGACTTTTCAAAGACTAGTTGATGGGGGAAAATTTGTGCAATCTCAAAGAGCAAGTCATCCGAAATTTTCTCCTCATTTTCAGAGAAAATCCGACCAAGACCATCACTCTCATAGCAAAAACCAAAGGATTTACCAGACAAATTAAGCCGAATAAAAGGCTTGTTTTCGAGAGTGAAACTTGGCTCAACATTGTAGAGATTCAGTTCCTGATTGAGTTCCGCAAAATAATCGGTTGCAGCTTCAGGACTCTTTTTTTGGTAAAGTTCTGCAAAGTAGGCATTGACCACACTTGGCGGAGGAGTGATAAGCACCAACTGTTCTTGATCTGTTTTACCATCTAGAAGTTGATCTAAGTAAACCTTATCTAGGCTTGTATAACCTCCATACTTTAGAGCCAAATTTTTGATATTAGTCATAAAATTCCTCTAACCTCCATTTGTTTTTCTCAGAAATGTAGCCTGTAATGACTTCCCCGTCATCCTGATAATCGCGATTTTCAAGAATAGCTACACTTTCCAAATCATGAATCTTGTAGGACTTTGAAAAAGGCACGCGCAGGGTGAAAGATTCAAAAATATCCTTGATTTTCTCTAGCAGTAAAGCCTGCAAATTCTCACGACTATCCTCCGACTTGGCAGAAATGAGGGCATAAGGCGTTTGGGTAGGCGTGAAATCCTCCACCAAATCCGCTTTATTATAAAGCGTCAAGTGAGGAATATCTTCCATGTCCAGGTCTTTCATGATGGAGAGAACCGTTTTTTCATGCTCCTCGTGGTAAGGATTGCTGGCATCGATAACATGAACCAGAAGGTCCACATGCTTGCTTTCTTCCAAGGTTGACTTGAAACTGGACACCAACTCTGTCGGCAAATCTTGGATAAAGCCAACGGTATCTGTCAAAGTTACTTGGAGATTGCCTCCCAGATGAATACTCTTGGTTGTCGCATCCAGAGTCGCAAAGAGCTCATCTGCTTCATACTGGGTCTTACTGGTCAAGATGTTCATGATAGTTGATTTCCCAGCATTGGTATAACCAATCAAACCAATCTTAAAGGTGCTAGACTCCAGACGTTTTTCTCTGACAGTCGCCCGATTCTTCTCAACCACCTTGAGCTGACGCTCTATATCTGTGATTTGATTGCGAACACTACGACGATTCAGCTCCAGCTGGCTTTCACCAGGTCCACGGGAACCAATTCCCCCTGCCTGACGACTGAGCATAATTCCCTGACCAACCAAGCGAGACAGGAGATATTTGAGCTGGGCTAGGTGAACTTGGAGCCTGCCTTCGTGGCTTCGAGCCCGCATGGCAAAGATATCCAAAATCAACTGCATACGGTCAATGACCTTAACACCCAGAACTTCCTCTAGATTGACATTTTGCCTTGGTGTCAAACGGTTGTTGACAATGACAGTGGTAATTTCTTCGGCATCCACCATGAGGGCAATCTCTTCTAACTTACCAGAGCCAACGAAAGTCTTGGAGTCATACTTTTCACGTTTTTGCCTGTAACTATCGACTACGACAGCACCAGCTGTCTTGGCTAGACTGGCCAATTCTTCCATGGAGAGGTCAAAATTATCCATACCCTGCAATTCCACACCAATGAGCAGGACTCGCTCCTCTTTTTTCTCCGTATCAATCATCTAAAAACTCCTCTATCTGGCTTAAAATGCGGTCTTGCACACCAGCTTCTCCAATCTGATAAAAGGTGACCTGCATGCGATTACGGAACCAGGTCAACTGACGCTTGGCAAAACGACGAGTAGCCTGTTTGAGACTCTCACTAGCTTCCTCCAAGGTCTGCTCTCCACGGAAGTAAGGAAAAAGTTCCTTGTAGCCAATTCCTTTAGCAGCCTGCACATCAGGGTAATGGTCAAAGAGCCACTTAGCCTCATCCAAAAGCCCAGCCTCAAACATCAAATCCACGCGGCGATTGATACGTTCATATAATTGACTGCGCTCATCATCCAAGCAGATAATCAATGGTTCATACAAGGTCTCTTGATTTTCCAATTCCTGACCAAAATGGGCAATTTCCAAGGCACGCATCGCACGACGACGATTAAACTGAGGAATTTTAAGGTCTGCTTGCTCCACCAGATGAGCTAATTCCTCATCTGTATAAGGCTCCAAGCTAGCCCGATAGGCCAAAATCTCCTCATGGGGAGTCTCCCCACCTAGGTGGTAACCTTCTAGCAAGCTCTGGATATAAAGTCCAGTCCCACCAGCGATAATGGCCAGCTTGCTACGGCTGTGAATATCCTCAATAGCCATCTTAGCTTCTGAAACAAAATCAAAAGCCGAGTAAGACTCGGTTACCTCTCTAACATCGATTAAATGATGAGGAACAGTTTCCTGCTCTTCTGGACTAGCCTTAGCCGTCCCAATATCAAGTCCTCGATAGACTTGCTGACTATCACCGCTAACCACTTCGCCATTAAAACGCTTGGCCACTTCAATGGCAAGGGCTGTTTTTCCAACAGCAGTCGGTCCAACAATCACAATTATTTTTGTTTTCATCTTTTTTCCTTGAAAAATTCCCATTTTTTCGTTACTATTATTATAACACAAAAAGGTCAGTCAGAAAAATGTGACCTCTTGAGGGGGCTGGCTGATTAAGAAGATAAAGGAGGAAGACTCATGGCTAAAGGATTCGCTAAAGGTCTTGTAACAGGTGTCGCAGGAACTGTTGCTGCCGTTGCAGGTGCAGTATACGCATTTAAAAAGAAAGTAATCGAACCAGAAGAGCAAAAAGCAGCTTTCATCGAAGAAAACCGTAAAAAAGCAGCTCGCCGTCGCGTGTCACGTTAAGAAACAAAAGAAGTTGGGATTCATTGTCTCAACTTCTTTTTCTATTCTTTTATACTCAATGAAAATCAAAGAGCAAACTAGGAAGCTAGCCGCAGATTGCTCAAAGCACTGCTTTGAGGTTGTGGATAGAACTGACGAAGTCAGCTCAAAACATGGTTTTGAGGTTGTTGATGAAGCGACGCTGACGTAGTTTGAAGAGATTTTCGAAGAGTATTAAATGGCTAGGTCAAACTTCAACTGCGGCTTAACAGGGTCATAATCCACCAACTCAAAATCTTCTGCTTTGATATCAAAGAAATTAGTCCCATCAGGAACATTTAAAACCAAGCGAGGTTGGCAGTCAGACGGCTCACGACGAAGCAATTCCTGAGCTTGTTCAAATTGATTGTCATAGATATGAAGGTTGTTGATAAAGTAGAAGAACTTCCCAACCTTCCAGCCAAAATGCTTGGCAATCATCATCTGCAAAGCCACATACTGCATAGCATTGATGTGGTGGGCCACCAGCATATCATTGGAGCGTTGCGTCAAGGTCGCATCCAGATAGATTTCCCCATCTACACGGCGGACATCAAACATGGTCTGAAAGGCGCACGGAAGAAGGCCGTCTGTTTCCTCAAAAGCTTGGTAATCCCAAAGGGAGATGATGTTTCGGCGGTTCCAAGGGTTGGCTTCCAACTGCTTGAGAAGCTTATTGATGATGTCGTGTTTCTTAACAACAGCACCATAGCGCTCACCAATGGTTCCTGTATTCCCCACTTCCCAGTCATTCCAGTAGTGAACATTGTACTTATCATTTAGTACCTCTAAGCTATTAGATTGGTCTTGGTAAATCCAAAGCACTTCCTTGATGGCGGATTTGATGGCGATAGGGCGTAAAGTTATAATGGGGAATTCCCCCTTGGCCAAGTCATACTCTGCAAAGGCACCCGTTACATACTTGGAGTTGGCAACTGTCCCATCCTTGTACTTGGGACGAGCCTGCTCAGAAAAGACACCGTCTTTGAGGATTCGTTCAATATTCTCTTTAAAAATCGTATCTGCTTTTGTCATTTACTCTCACCTCATTTATTGTCCTAACTAGTATAGCATAAAAAAAGAAAGGAGGAAAATCACTCGCTTCTAGAAAGCTATTTTCTCCTTTTTTATCTTATTGTAAAACAAGTGATGCTGCTCCAATAACTCCAGCGTCATTTCCTAGAGTTGCAAGAGCTAATTTAGTGGATGTGCGTACTTGTGGGAAACTATTTTCATCGTAAACTTTTTGAACACCTTGTAGAAGGAATTCTCCTGCAGCTGATACACCACCACCAATGACGATTGTTGATGGGTTCAAAATTGAACCGATGTTAGCACAAGCGATTCCCAAGTAACGTGAGAAGTTACGGTAAACAGTCAAAGCAAGGTCGTCTCCTTCTTTTGCAAGGTCAAAGACTGTCTTAGCAGTTACTTCTTCTCCGTTATCAATCAATCGTTTCAAGGCTGCATCGCCTTCATATTCATCTGCATAACGACGAGTCAAGTTGACAATCCCTGTTGCTGAAGCAACTGTCTCAAGACAGCCTTTCTTACCGCAAGTACATGCGATTGGTTGGTCAAAGTCAACAGTGATATGACCAAGTTCACCTGCTGCACCAGCAACACCATGAAGCAATTTGCCTTCTGCGACAATACCACCACCAACACCAGTACCGAGTGTCATAAAGACAACGTCTGGTTGGTTATCTCCAGCACCCATCCAGCGCTCACCAAGAGCTGCTACGTTGGCATCATTATCGATGAAAAATGGAATGCCCAAAGCTTTTTCAATTTTCTCTTTAATTGGTTGAAGGGTTTTCCAGTTCAAGTTGTAGGCACCGATAACAGTCCCTTTGTCACGGTCAACCACACCTGGTGATCCCATTCCAATGCCTTGGAAGTCCGCTGCTGCCAATCCAAGCAAGTCCAAACGATGTTGAATAGACTCAATCATATCATCAACGATATGACTTCCCTCATCCAGAATGTTGGTCTTGATTGACCATTTTCCTTGGATTTCTCCTGCTGTTGTTAAGATTGCAAATTTGATAGAAGTTCCACCAAGGTCAATCCCAATAATCTTTTGACTCATCATACTCTCCTTTTTCATTGTCTAGTAATTGAAAATGCTTACAGTACTAGTATAACAAATTTCAGTCATTTATGCAAAGGTTTGCATTTAGCTAATATAGATTTTTAATCCAGATAATCTCCACCATCAAATCCATAATATTCCTCCAGTGTCAAACCACTTGCAGCAATCTCTTTTGCTTCTTTTCCAATGTAACGTAAATGCCATTCCTCATGCATATAGCCTGTGACACTCTCTTTTCCACGGGGATAGCGAACAACAAAACCATAGTCTGGTGCATAATCCAATAACCATTGAGCCGCACCAGCATCTTCAACTAATTGACCATCTGTGCCAATCACATCAAAAGCAAGTCCTGTCTGATGTTCGCTATATCCAGGACGGGCGGAATAACGATCCGCAGCAGCCTGGCCCTCTTGGTTCACATAACTTTGATATAATTGTGCTTGAGTTGCATAACTTCTAAAGCCACTATAATTATCGCTAATAGCGTATCCTTCCTTCTGCATCTGTGCAATCAGTTTTAAAAAGGCTGCTTTTGCAGTAGCATTTTCACCTGGATAGTAATCTTTAGACATAGGATAATGTTTATTGGCAACTATGATTTCATCATACTTTCCTTGAAGGCTATAATAGGACCCTTTATTGCTTACTTTTGAATTAGCTTTCCACAAACCAGTCGCACCAACATAATAACGTCCACCATCAACCCATTCATTGACAGCCATTTTACCATCTGATTTTAGATAATAATTCCCTTGCCATGTATTATAAGCATAAGATCCATCTGATGTCAAATAATACCAAGTTTGGTAAGAAGAGTCATAAACCCATTCACCTTTAGCCATTTTACCATCTGATTTCAAATAGTAATTTCCTTGCCATGTACTATAAGCATACGAACCATCTGATTTCAAGTAATACCAAGCCTGATAAGAATCATCATAAATCCATTCGCTCTGGGCCATTTTCCCGTCTGATTTCAGGTAATAGCTTCCCTGCCAAGCATTTTTCACTGGATTTCCATCAAAGTAGTACCAAGAACCGTCCTGCTTAACCCAACCACTTGCTGTGGATGAAGTTGTATCAGTTTGAGTTGTAGCCGCTTGTTTTGCTTTAAAAGCACCCTTAGGAGCATTTTTCAATTCGCAAGCCACACCGTCATGATCACGGTATAACTTGGCAGAATAACCGGGGTCTCCCTCATGAATATCCGCGTATCCATTCGCCCAAGCTTCCTTACAACTCGAAAAATGAATGTTTTCCTCTGCTAACACAGGTTGTGAAAACAAGGCTAAAATTGACAACGTCACCAGACTCATTTTTAAAAATAGACGTTTGTTCATTACTTTCTCCTCTAACGATGTTATCGATTTCAATATTATTTTATCAAACTTATTTCAGCAATTCAAGGAAACTTCTGGTCTTTTCTACAAACTCCTTTGGTTTTTCCTTATTCAAGACATGAGGGCCATCTGGGATAATCTGAAATTGGGATTCTGATATTAGTTTATGAAGACTTCTCATAGAACTAAGATTCGGTTTATCTTTGCTGCCACAAATTAGTAAGGTTGGATAGGGGCAATTCCCTGCTATATCCATTAAGTCAAGTGTCTTCAATTCTTTGGAAATACCTATTATAAAAGTCTTGTCTGCTCCCTGTTTTTCAAATACTCTTTTGGGAAGTAGTTTAAAAATCAGCAACTGAAGATAAAATAGGATATTCCCTGCTAATTTAAGCGGGCATCCTGACAGAATCAAAGCTCGAAGATTTGGTGAATCGTAACTGGAAAGTTCTAGTGTCAGGGCAGCACCTAAGGACAATCCAATCAAAACAAAAGGTTCTGTCTCTTGAGCTAGGTGCTGATAAACTCGCTCTTTAGCTTGTTGATAGTTACTAACTCCAGAAGGAAATAACTCGATATCCTCAGAAGGATAATCTGTCAGTAGATTACGAACTTCTTTCCAAGACTCTGCTGACTGCCCTAACCCATGCAAAAATATCAATTTCATCTAGTTCTCCTCAAGGCTTAGTTCATACAAGCCTCTCACTGCATTACAGCCGTAAATAGCTTCTGCTTGGGTTAAATCTGCCAAGGTCAAGACTTTCTCTTCTACCTGTCCTGTTTCCAGCAAATGCTGACGGTAAATTCCTGGCAAGATTCCAAGTCGGATAGGCGGTGTGTAGAGTTTCCCAGCAATTTTCAAAACCAGATTTCCGATAGAGGTTTCAAGCAGTTCTCCTGACTTATTGTAGTAAATGATCTCTTGCTCCCCTAAACTCAAGTATGGTCTATGAGTCGTTTTAAAGTGGGTAAAAGCTTGCTGCAAATTGGCTTCTTGCAGACAAAGTTTAGCCTGGCAGAACTGTGGACTAAGGGGTGTTAATACTTGACGATTGACTTCTATCTCTCCAGATTTGCTAATGCTGATTCGCAAGCGGTAATCTTGATTAGCATCACAAGTCTGACACTCTTCTTCAATCTTTTGTCTCAAAATTTCTGGGTCAAAAGGAAAGGCAAAATATCGACTAGCTTTTATCAGTCTTTCCAGATGTTGTTCTTCAAACAGCAGTTGTTTTTGGCTGATTTTCCCAGTCGTAATCAGCTGAAAACGAGCTTGTTTACGATAGAGAACAGCCGCCTTTTGATGAACCTCGCGGTATTCAGATTCCCAAGTGCTATCCCATGTAATGCCTCCGCCAACTCCATAGATGGCTTTCCCTTGATGCAGTTGAATGGTCCTAATGGCCACATTAAAAATCCGTCGTCCATTTGGAAGCAAGAGACCAATCGTTCCACAGTAGACTCCACGCGGTTGTGGCTCCAAGTCCTTGATAATCTCCATTGTCGCAATTTTCGGTGCGCCCGTTATGGATCCACAAGGAAAGAGAGAGCGAAAAATTGTAACTAAATCAACATCTGCTCGCAACCGACTCTTGATGGTCGAAGTCATCTGCCAAACAGTTGAATACTGCTCTACCTGACACAGACGCTCCACGTGCTCGCTCCCCACCTCAGAAATACGGTTCATATCATTGCGCAAGAGGTCCACAATCATCATATTTTCAGACCGATTTTTAGGATCCTGCTCCAACCAACTGGCCTGTTCAAGATCTTCTTGGTCAGTTACCCCACGCTGAGTCGTTCCCTTCATCGGTCGCGTTGTCAACTCGCGGTCATTTTGCTCAAAAAAGAGCTCTGGGCTCATGGAAATCACTGCCATCTCATCATGTTCAATATAGGTATTGTAGCCCGCCTCCTGTTCTACCACCATACGATTGTAGATAGCAAAAGGATTGGCATTTAAGTCTTGTTTGAGTTGGACGGTGTAGTTGACCTGATAGGTGTCTCCCTGCCGCAAATGATGGTGAATTTGGGCAATCGCCTTTTCATAGTCTGCCGCAGACGTCACTTCCTGCCAATTTGAGGGCAAATCAATATCCTCATAAGTCAGAGGAATAGGGGAAGTTTCTACGCTATCATGAACAGTAAAGTAAAGCAGGTACTCTCCCAGTAGTGGATCCTTGTGAACTGCTAATTTTTCCTCAAAAGCAGGTGCAGCCTCGTAGCTGACATAGCCCACCACATAATAACCTTGCTCTTGGTAGCTTTCCACTTGTGCCAGCAAATCTGCCACTTCTTCTACATTTCTCGTTTTCAACTCTTTAATCGGCTGGGTAAAGATGTATCTCTCCCCCAAAGCCCTAAAATCAATCACTGTTTTTCTATGCATACCTTAAGTATAGCATAAAATAAGAAAACCCTCATCCGCAAAGCAGATGAGAGATTTCGATTATTTAAAGATTGAAGTTTTAAAGCTATTTGTTTGTTGAAGAAGCTTCTTGAAGAGTTTTTCTTTAAGTGTCACTGTATTAGACATAGAAACAGATTTATTTCCATCTTTATCTGTCTTCAATGTCGCCTTATCTTTATCAACTGCTTCAGCAAATGCACGTTTCAAGTCTTCATAACTATTGTATATTGTACTATCAATTTCAATAGATTGAATTCCTTTTTTAGCTTTATCCACAACTTCTTCGAAGTAAGCTTTCTTCCAATCTTCTAGGTTGCTAAATTTACCATCAGAAACTTTCTTGATAATAAAATCATCACCTAGAGTAGCATGACCAGCTTTTTTAGACTCATTTTTCAGCATGTTAGAAGCATAATTTAGGAAGCCTTTTTCATATCCAAAGTAACCCCACATACGGAAGGTGTTATGCTTGAATGACATTGCTCCTGGAGCTCCTTCACTTGTGTTAGCACCATAGATACCAGCGGTAATTGGTACAGTTACATAGGCAGAGCCAAATCCAGTTGGGTCATAAGTACCATTACCAGGACCGTGTTTAGTCATGAAGTTCTTGTCTACTAGATCGTTAACAGAAGTCAAGTTATATTCTTTTTCTTCTGCATTCAGATCACGAACCTCGTCATACTGGTTCTTCGTATTAGCGTTACGTAGTTTTTTAGCAACTTTCTTAAACCAAGCGTTGTTTAAGTCTTTATTGTGTTTATCAAGAACTGCTTCACCTTCAAGGTAGTCAAGAAGCATTAGAGTATCGTTGAAACCTTTCATGTAATGATCGATTTCAGCGCGAGAAGTGAGGTCATTTGGATTTGTGTTGTACCATTGGTTTCCATCGTTTGGACGTTCGTAGGCCATGTTTAGACCTAATGCGCCATATTCTCCGTTTGGATTTGATACCGATGGCGTTTGTAACATCCCCTGAGCAAATGCTTCAAGATCTGTACCTTCACGGTGTCTTGAACCACCTAAGTAAACCATACGGTCATTTACGTGAGTTGTTTCATGAGTGAAGGCTGAGATACCGAAATCACTAATCATATCAGTAACCATGAAGAAGACTGAATCATCTTTATAAGGGTTACCGTAAATACGAGCTACAGCCCCCATACGCCAATCAGTGGCGTGGTAACGACCTGTTGGTCCGTATAATTCACGGATAGGTGCTACGTCTTTACCACTATTCGTATGTCCGTATTTATCTGTGCTGATTCCTTTATAGTTTTGGTTATCTAACACAGGAGTTGGAACCATGTTGTTGCTCTTAAGCAGTTGATTACGAACTTTATCTAATGATAAGCGAGACCAGAAGTCTAGGTAATTTTGTTGACCTTTAGCGACTTTATTGATTTCAGCTTTGAATGCTTCGCGTTCTTCTGCAGTATTCTTACCGTATTTTTCAAATGAACTGTAAGCCATAGTGTTATATGTTGAGATTAAGAACATATGTGCATCTTTCAGGTTAAGAAGTGGTAAAATCATCTTACCATGCATGTCATTGTTTAATCCCTCGTAGGCTCTGTGTTTCTTATCAGCAAATTCAGGTGTTGTAGTTTTAGGTTCAACAATATATACATTATCTTTAGTAGCTTTTATGAACCAATCGTTTAGGTTCGTATCTTCTGTGAATAGACGCATATTATAGTCTAAGAAACTGTTTAACTCGCCTATGCCGATAACTCCACCGATAGTTTCGCGATAAGCTTCTAAAGTTCTATCCCCTTTAACATTTCTTTCTTTAGAACCAATCTTAATCAAGAAGTCTAACACATTAACATTTTTACCATAAAAGTCAGGTTTGAATAGCATTAATTCTTTAATATTAAAGTCATCGAATTTAACACCGTAGTAACGATTTAGGTAAGCTAATCCAAGAAGAACAGCAGCCTTATTGTCATCAATCTTCTTGATCAAGGCGCGTTTAGCAGATTCATCTGTGTTTAATTGATGATCTTCATTTTCAAGCAACTGTTTCACAAATTTCGCCAGATTATCCTTGACTTCTTTGAAGGTTTCTTCGAGGTAAAGGTTCTTAATCGCATTTACTTTGTTAGGACCGGTTCTATTTAGGTGTGTGTAGATAGGATCTGATTGTAGCTCAACTGGGCTTAATTTTTCAACGATAGCATTGATAAGATCACTACGGTCTTTGTCAACGATATTAGGCGTATAGACAACTTCTCCGAGTTCAGCAATGCTGTACTCTTTCACTTGTTTGACATTAGATTCTTTCAGCGAAACAGTAAAGATGTCTTTGGTCTTATCAGCATAGTGCACCAAAATGTGGTCAGCATCAGCCAATTCTGTTACAAAGGCATTGCCCTTCATAGCAGTAACTGATAGGACTTCCTTGGTCATAAGATGACTATCAGCAGCTAATTTATTTCCTTGGTTTACAATCCATTCTTTATTGTAGAACGGTTGAAGTTTTTCGATATTACGGTAGGCAAGTTCACGAGATGCATCATAATCTTGAGTATCTTTATAAGTATCAGCTTTTTGCCTGATGTTGTTAAGTGAATCTTCAACAAGAGGGGCAATTTCGAATTTATCAGCAGTGATTCCCATTGCTTCAATCTTCTTGGCAGCTTCTTCTTGTGAGATGCTAGGAATCTTACGAGAATTGTTGTATGATTTATTACCCTCACTTACACCCTCAACACTGAAGTTACGTTTTGTTCTTGAATAGGTGAAGTAATCATCAGCATCAATATCCGAGTGACCGAACACCATTTCCCCAGTTTTGACTTTCATCATGGTGATGTTGTCTTCAATAGCACCCAAGGCCCAGTTAGTACCAAGCAAGCCACCTGATTGAACGGCTTCTTTCAGCTCGATAGAACCTTTAGCAACTGAATTTCTGAGAACACCTTCTCTACCTAGTGTATGGTTATTTCCACCATTTTGAGAAGAATAAACCAATCCTGCAGCTTTTGCTTTATTACCAGTAATTTCAGCATCAACGTAAGCTTTTTCTACGATACCTTTCCAGTTTTCACCTAGAACACCTGCTAAGTACCAACCTTTGTTTCCAGCAGCGTGAATTTTACCGATAAAGGCAACATTACTTACCTTACCACTACCATCAATTTTATTGATAATACCAGCTACATCGTTGCCCCCGACAACATTACCTGTTACTTTAACATTTTCAACAGTTGAATTATTTTTGATAACACCTGCGATTGGTGCTACTCGATTAAATCCAGGCATGTCAATGTTGACATCTTCAAGTAAGAGATTCTTAACAGTACCACCTTCAATGTTACCAAACAATGGTCTCGTAATGTTATGGATGGCAAATTTATTACCTTCTGTACTTTCCAATGTTCCCTTGAAGGCATTGGTTACATAAGATTTGCCAGCTGGTTGAACGTTACTTGCATTCATACTACTACCGAGCTTAAAGGTCCCAGTAGGATTGTCCTGCATATCTTTTACAAGCTCATTGAAGTTGTAGTAAACATTACCTTCTTTTGCTTTTTGTTTTTCAAAGTAATGAACATACTCTTCGCTAAGTGTGTTATCAGCATTACGTTGAACTAAGTCTGGTGCTTTGGCAGTAACTTTATATAAAGTTTTTCCGTCTTTTTCTACTTCTTCAATCTTGTCAACAGCAAGTCTTGTAACTTTGTTGTCATGAGTTGTAACTCGTAGGTAAAGTGAAGCAACATTCGTTGGTTTTTCTGAAAGTAAACTTGAGTCAGTTTCAACACCTTCATCGTCAACACTTATTAGACTTGTTTCTTTAATATTTTTAATTTCAACTTTTTTAAGATCTAATTGAATTGGTTGATCTTCTAATGTTTCAGTTTCTTCTTGACCATTACCTCTATCATAAACCATAGTAGTAGATAGAGTATACTCTTTGAAGTATTCTACATTGTCTAATAACGCATTTAGATTATTTTCTGTTAGATTCACAGTCTTAACAACTTGTCCATCTTTTTTCAGGGTAGCTGTGATTGATTTGATTTTAGCTTTAGTAGGATTTTCTAGAGAATACTTAGCAACTACTTCTTTATCTAATACTTTCTTATCAGTATTTACAAATGTTAATACTGGTTTTGCAGATAATGGAACTAAGTTTTTGATAGCTTCTTCTAATCTTCTAGTAGCTTCATCTACTTTACTTTGAGTAGCAGTTTTATCTGTATTTACAGATTTTGCTGCTGTAAGAGTGTCTTCTAAAGATTTCCATGTTTGAGTAGTGTATTCTTCTTTACGTTTGCTGTTAGCTGTGTTAATAGCCGTTTGTAATGCAGTTTTATCTACAGCAAGAGCTTTAATAGCGTCTTGAAGAGCTTGAGTAGTCGCATCTATTTTACTTTGTTTAGGAAGTGGAGTAGTTTGGTTGTTGATTTCTTTAGCTTTTATTTCAGCTTTTTTAAATTCATTCCAAGTATTAGGGCTATAGTCAGCTTCTCGTTTAATTTCTGCATCTTTTATTTGTTCTTGTAATTTTGTTTTATCAACAGTAAGAGCATCGATAGCAGATTTCAGTTTTTTAGCAGCATCATCGATTTGAGCCTGAGTAGCAGTAGCGTTATCTTCTACAGCTTGAGCGGCATTTTTTGCCTCTTCTAGAGCGCTCCAAGATACAGTACTGTAGTCAGTAGCAGTCTTAGACTGAGCATCAGCAAGTTGTTTTTCAAGTTCAGTCTTATCTGTAGTTAAATCAGTGATAGCCGCTTTCAGTTTTTTAGCAGCTTCGTCGATTTGAGCTTGAGTAGCCTTATTGTTGTCTTTTACAGTTTGAGCGACATTTTTCGATTCTTCTAGAGCATTCCAAGATGTAGTGCTGTAGTCCGCTGCAGTTTTAGACTTAACATCAGCAAGTTGTTTTTCAAGTTCAGTCTTATCTGTATTTAAACCAGCGATAGCAGATTTCAGTTTTTCGTCAATGTGATTTACTTCGCTTTGTTTTGTTGCTGGGTTGCTTGTAACTTTTTCAGCTTCAGCTAGTACAGTTTGAAGATTTGCCCAAGTTGCATCGCTGTAGTGTTCTTTAGTTTTTGATTTCGCATCAGAGATAGTTTTGTTTAAGTCTGTTTTATCAACGCTTAGAGCGTCAATAGCAGCTTTAAGTTTTTTAGTAGCTTCGTCAATTTGAGCTTGAGTAGAGGTAGCCTTATCTTTTACAGTTTGAGCGGCATTTTTCGATTCTTCTAGAGTGTTCCAAGATGTAGTACTGTGGTCAGCTTGAGTTTTTTCGTTTACAAGATTCAGTTGTTTTTCAAGTTCAGTCTTATCTGTATTTAATCCAGCAATAGCGGATTTAAGTTTTTCGTCAATGTGATTAACTTCGCTTTGTTTTGCTTCTGGTTTGCTTGTAACTTTTTTCGCTTCGGCTAATACATTTTGAAGGTTTGTCCAAGATGCATCACTGTAGTGCTCTTTAGTTTTTGATTTCGCATCTTCGATAGTTTTGTTTAAGTCTGTTTTATCAACAGTAAGAGCGTCGATAGCAGCTTTAAGTTTAGCTGTCTCGCTATCTACTTCAGGTTGTTTTACAGAGTCAGAAGCATATACACCTTTTGCAGCTTCTAAAACAGATCCAAGAGCATTGTAACTTGCTGTAGAATAATCAGTAGGAGAAACTGAACTAGCTTTATCAATTTGATTCTTTAACTCACTTTTATCAACTGGTTCTTTAGTACCAACACCCTTTATTTCATCTACTGGATTGGTTGTTATTGTATCCTCTAGTACTTTACTGGACTGTCTACCATCAGTAGTAGTGACTTCAGTTAAAATAGTGCGTTCGCCAGCAACACCTTCTCGAATAACCCTTGTTTTTCCCTTAGCGAGGTTCTCATCATCTTGCTCAACTGTCTTAAAAGGCACAGGCTCTTTAGTTACTATAACTTCAGACTTAACTTCTATTACATTTAACACACCTTCTTCAGGAGTTGTTTTATGTTCTACTGCTGGCTGTTCTACTTTTGTTTCTTCGTCCTGATGTTCTGCTGGTTGAGCAGCTGGTGAAGTTTCTGTTGGTTGACTTTCTGGTTCAACTTGAGCTTCTACTGGTTGTTCTTCTTGTTTCGGTATTTCTTCCGCAGTCTTCTCTTCTTTAGAAGCTTCTGGTTGCTTTTCTGGCTCGACTGGTGCCTTTTCGTCTTCTCTTGGTGCAACTGGTTCACCTGCTTGTTCAACTTTTGGTTCCTCTGTTGGTTCCTCTGTTGGTTCCTCTGTTGGTTCCGTTTGTTTTTCTACAGCAGGCGTTGCAACTTTTGGTTCTTCAACAGGTTGATTAGCAGCCTCATCTTTTGTTTCTACTACTGCTGACTGTGCATCTTCTTGTTTCGGTGTCTCTTCCGATACCTTATCCTCTTTAGGATCTTCTGGTTGTGATGATTCTTTTGGTATCCTTGGCTGCTCCGGTTGTGTAGGTTGCACGGGTTGTTCTGGGACTTTTGGTTGTTCTACTGGAGTTGCAACTTTTGATTCCTCAGCTGGTTTGTCTGATGGTTGACTTTCCGATTTGACTGGTGCTGGTTCTGCTGAATCTTCTTTCCCCTCTTCTACTTTAGGAAGGGTTTCGTCAGTAGGTTTTACCTCCGATTTTGGTTCTTCCTTTGGATTTTCTTCTGTTTTAGGAGCTTCCTCTGTCTCTACTGCTCGGTTTTCTGGCTTATCTTGCTCCTGATTTGTTGTTACTTGGGGATTCTCAACTTCGACCACAGTTACCTCTTCAGGTTTAGCTGAGTCTTCTTCTAAAACAGTGTCCAAGCCAAGCGTTTTGAGGATGTCACCTGATAGATAACCAACATAACGATAACCATCCATTTCAACAACACCCTCTCGACTAGCCGGTGCTAGAGTAGCAACTGGATCTACAGCTCCTGCACTAGGAAGGACTACCAATCCCATAGCTCCAACTAGAAAGACGCTGGCAATTTTCTTTCTCTTGTAGATTAAAAGCAAGCTCCCAACAGTCAGCAAACCAAAAGCTGTCAAAACAGATGCTTCTGTCCCTGTTTGTGGCAGCTGATTTTTTTGATACACCAAACCATAAACAAGTTCATTTCCATCAGGCTTTCCTGTCTGGATTAAATCTTTAGCTTCTTGTGAAATAACCTCTTTATCTACATAGTGATAGGTGGCTGCGTCCACTACAGAAGAAGCCATCAAAAGGCTTCCAAGAAATACAGAACCTACAACTCCCTTAATCTTACGAATTGAAAAACGGTCTTTTTTAAACACTTTCATCTCCTTTATTTATTCTCACGACTTTCTGATAGAATCTTGCGGATAGTGCGCACGCGCACCTCCGATTAATTTTGGACGACTAGCCAGCGCCGTTACATGGGCATGACCAATCTCTCTCAAAAGAGGGCGAATCGGAACCTGAACATGCTTGACATGCATACCAATTGCAGTATCTCCGATATCCAATCCAGCATGAGCCTTGATAAATTCAACCTCAACTGGATCTTGCATAAACTTAAAGGCTGCCAATTGACCTGAACCTCCTGCATGGAGAGTAGGAAGGACACTGACGATTTCCAGACCAAACTGCTCTGCCACCTGACGTTCAACGACGAGAACCCGATTGACATGCTCACAGCCTTGAACAGCTAGATGAATTCTTTTTTCTTCTAGGAGATCTAGGATGGTCTTCACAATGATTTCGCCAATTTCTTGGCTGGATTCCTTGCCAATCTGACCACCTATCACTTCACTAGAGGAAAGACCCAAAACAAAGATAGATCCTTGCTTCAAATTGGCCTTTTCTAAAACATCTTTCACTATCTGACGTGTTTCTCTTTGAATCTGTGTCTCGTTCATCTCTGCTACCTCTTTTGTCACTATCTATCATACCGTTTTTTCTTGTTTTTAGCAAGATAGACGACCTGGAAAGCTTGCCCAATTACGCATAAAACTCCCAGAATTGACTGGGAGTTAACTAGTTTCTATTCTATTTATGTATATTTCAACCGTCGTTCCTTTGTCGGGTGCAGAATCAATCTTCATCTGGTAATGTTCTCCAAAATGAAGTTTGAGACGCTGATCGACATTTTGAAGACCAACTCCCCCACGTTTGAGTTGACTTTGACTACTATCACCAGCATCTTGGAAGCCAACTCCATCATCCTCAATGCGGATGACCAATCCTGAATCCTGTTTCTGAACAGAAACTCTAATATGTCCCTGACCTTCCTTCTCCTTGATGCCATGGTAAAGAGCATTTTCCACCAGAGGTTGCAAAACCAACTTGGGCAAGACTAGGTTATCAAAGGCAGGATTTTCAGCAATCTCGTATTCCAGCTTATCTCCATAGCGTTGTTTCTGGATAAAGAGATACTGGCGGACATGATTGATTTCATCAGACAGGCAAATCAAGTCCTTGCCTTGATTGAGTGCCAAGCGGAAATAGGTCGCCAAGGACTTGGTCACCTGAACCACTCGCTGACTATCCTGAAATTCAGCCATCCAGATGATGGTATCCAAGGTATTATAGAGGAAATGAGGGTTAATCTGGCTTGATAGGGCTTGAAGTTGGTACTGACGGGTCGTTTCTTCCTGGCTACGAATAGCTACCATCAACTGATTAATCTGATCCAACATGGCATTAAATTGGCGAGTTACTTCTCTCAGTTCATAGGCACCAACTTCCTTGGCACGAAGATTTTGAGCACCAGAAGCAATTTCCAACATGGTTTCTCTCAAGTCCCTTAAAGGAGCAATCCAGCGTTTGAGACTTAACCAAACCAAGAAGAGACAGACAAGAAGAGATGTGACACTTGCCCCAAGCAAGGTCCACATGAATTGACTCCGAACCTGGTCTAACTTCTCCAGCGAAGACACGCCAAGCACCGTCCAATCAGTTCCTGCAATCTTTTCCTGACTGACGTAGGATTGGTGATCTAGCGTATAGCCCTGACCTGTCTCGATATAGGGTTTCATGGCCTCCATTTCGCTAGACGAACTATAAACTGTGTGTTGAGGATGGTAGACAAATTCATGGTTTTCATTGATAATGAAAGCAAAGCCCTGCTGCCCCAACTGGAGTTGGTTGAGATAGGCTTCCAGAGTTTCGTAGGAAATATCCAAGCGAAGCACGCCAAGATTGCCCCCCTTTGCATCAAGAAGTTCTTGAGTGACAGAAATGACCCATTGACTATCTGATTTACGAGCTGGAGTCAAAACGGGCATGGCTCCCTGATGAATGGCCTTTTGGTACCAATCCTCAGCCATCATATCTGAAGAAGTTTTCATCTGAACACTGTCATCTGTAGAAATGACCTGACCAGATTTGGTCACCAAAACCACTGCTTTCAAGTCCTGGTCTGCCTTTAAGATGGTCAAAAATAGATCTCGGATTCCCTTGACCTTATCTTGACTGGGATTCTCAGCATAGGCTAGGACATCCGTCTGCTGGGTCAAACCGGTCGAGGTGGTTTCTAATTTTTTAATATAAGACTGAATAAAGTGGCTAGTCTGGCTGATGGTCGTTTGGCTATTGCCTTCAATGGTGGCCTCAATGGCTGAAGAACTTGATTGATAGTAGAAAGTTCCAACCAGAGCTAGGAGAATGAGAAAGACCAGAAAGATGGAAATAACCATTCTAACTAAAAGAGAAGAACGCTTCATCGGTCTTCTCCCTTCTTAAACTGACGAGGTGTCACACCTGCAATCTGCTTAAAACGTTGGGTAAAATAGTTCATATCTTCAAAACCAACCTTCTCTGCAATCTCATAAATCTTCAGATCTGTAGTTAAAAGCAAGAGCTTGGCTTGTTTAACACGTTCTCTCACCAGATAATCCTGAAAAGGCAAGCCCAACTCTTTCTTAATCAAGGAACTCAGATAGGTCGGACTAAAACCTAAGTCACTGGCTAAAGACTTTAAACTAAATTGGCTATCAGCCAGATGAGACTGGATTTTCTGGGCCATGTTTCCTTCAAACCTATTAGTCAATAAATCTTGTAACTGCTCTTCTTTCTCTTCCTTGTCTAGTTTTTGTTTGATTTTCCCCAACATTTCCTCAATATCCTGACGAGAAAAGGGTTTGAGCAGGTAGTCGTCCACACCTAGTTTGACAGCAGACAAGGCATAATCAAAATCATCGTAACCTGTTAAAAAGACCAAATGAACCTGAGGATAGGTTTCTCGTACCAGACTGGCCAACTGGATTCCATTTAGATGAGGCATGTTGATATCGGTTAAAATGATATCTGGCACCTGCTTTTGGATCAATTCCCAAGCCTGCCTTCCATTTTCAGCCTGACCGATGATTTCCATATCGTAGGCTGCTACATTGACCAGTTTAGTCAAACCTTGTCTTACCAGATATTCATCTTCTACGATTAAGATTGTGTAGGTCATGATCTGCTCCTTTACCACTTACTAGTATCAGTATAGCAAAATTCTCCTCTAACTGCTTAGGAAAGACCTCTTATACTCAATAAAAATCAAAAAGTAAACTAGGAAGATAGCCACAGGTTTCTCAAAGTACCGCTTTGAGGTTGTAGAT
>NZ_VMMW01000014.1:5036-60312 GCF_013277425.1 Streptococcus sp. 79 | reverse complement strand
ATAAAACTGACGAAGTCAGTAACCCTACATACGGTAAGGCGACGCTGACGTGGTTTGAAGAGATTTTCGAAGAGTATTAATCAACATAATCTAGTAAATAAGCGTAGCCTTTTTCTTCCATTTGGTCTTTGGGAATAAAGCGGATAGAGAGGCTATTGATACAGTAACGTAAGCCGCCCTTGTCCTGTGGACCATCCGTAAAGACATGCCCAAGGTGAGAATCTCCTACTCGGCTCCGCACTTCCATACGCGTCATATTGTAGGACTTATCTTCCTTGTAGGTAGCGACATCTGGACTGATTGGTTGGGTGAAACTAGGCCATCCGCAACCAGACTCAAACTTGTCCTTTGATGAAAAGAGAGGTTCGCTGGTTACCACATCCACATAGATACCAGATTCAAATTTATCCCAGTAGCGGTTTGAGAAAGCCCGTTCTGTTTGATTTTTTTGGGTGACTGCATACTCCTCAGGTGACAGGGTCTTTTTCAATTCCTCATCACTTGGTTTGGAATATTTGCTGGCATCAATGACAGGATAGGCCGCCTGATTAACATTGATATGGCAGTAGCCATTTGGATTTTTCTTGAGATAGTCTTGGTGGTAATCCTCAGCCACTACGAAATTCTGCAGACTCTCCTTTTCAACTGCTAGAGGCTGATCGTACTTCTTAGCCACCTCATCAAAGACTTGGTTAATCACCTCTAGATCCTTGTCATCTGTGTAGTAAACACCGGTACGGTACTGGGTTCCCACATCATTTCCTTGTTTATTCTTACTGGTTGGATTGATAATGCGGAAATAGTGAAGCAGGATTTCCTTGAGGGAAATTTGATTGGCGTCATAGGTGACATGAACAGTCTCCGCATGACCTGTTTGGTTAATCAATTCGTACTTGGTTGTTTCCCCTCTACCATTTGCATAGCCTGAAACGGAATCTGTTACCCCAGGAACTCGAGAAAAATACTCCTCAACTCCCCAGAAACAACCACCAGCTAGATAAATTTCGTGCAAATCTGCATCTTTACTAACTTCTGTTTTTTTCACTGTTTTTCCTCCTTGGCTAACTGCCGCTTTCTCAATTTGCGAGGCATCTGTCTGCCCTGCATTTCTCATCAATAGAAAATAGAAACCGGTTATGGCTAGAAAAAATACTCCTAGCAACATGATGATTTTTAACTTATCATTCATAGGACACCTCCTAGGCTAATTCCTTCAAAGTTTGTAAAATTGCATCTTTTTCCATGAAACCTGGTTGCATTTTGACCAATTTTCCTTCACCATCTATAAAGGCTTGAGTTGGGTAAGAACGGACGCCATAAGTTTCCAAAAGTTTGCCTGATGGGTCAACTAGGACTGGGAAATTTTTATAATCCAAGCCCTTATACCAATTCTTAAAGTCCGCTTCAGATTGCTCCCCCTTATGTCCTGGTGACACTACTGTCAAGACCACATAGTCGTCGCCAGCTTCTTTAGCAATTTCATCCGTATCTGGAAGACTAGCCAGACAGATGGAACACCAAGAAGCCCAGAATTTGAGATAGACTTTCTTGCCCTTGTAATCAGACAAGCGGTAGGTCTTGCCATCTACTCCCATCAATTCAAAATCAGCCACCTCTTTCCCTTTAGCTGCGCTTGTTTTACTAGCTGTCTGCTCCGTCTTCATTTCATCTTTCGTTTGGTGTTCACTAGTCATGGACTTGCCTGAACAAGCCGTCAAACAAAGGAGCGAACCTGCTCCAAGAACACATGTTTGCCATTTTTTCATATTGATATTCCTTTCCATTTTATTCAAATAATTGACTTAAAATTGAAGCATTTCCAAACAGAACCAAGAGTCCCATCACAATAATGAGAAAACCACCCACTTTTTTGAGGATTCCGAGATAGGGATGAAGTTTTCGGAAATGTTTCAAAACATAACTAGAGGTCAGAGCTAGAAGCAAGAATGGTAGCGCCAAGCCCAACGTGTACACCAACATGAGACCCGCTCCCTGCCAAGCACCTGAGCCACCTGAAGCCGCCAAGGCCAAAACAGAGCCAAGAACCGGCCCCACACAAGGCGTCCAAGCAAAACTAAAGGTCAAGCCCAATAAAAATGCCTGACTATAGCCCTTACCATTTTGCCCCTGTCCTTGCAGTTGTAACCTCTTTTCCTTATAAAGCCCCTTAAAGTGTAGAATCTCCATCTGGTGCAAGCCTAAGAGAATGATAACCGCACCCGTCACATATTGAAACCAAGAAGCATAAAGCAAGTCGCCTAAAAAACCAGCTCCATAGCCCAACAAAATAAATATAAAGGAAATTCCTGCTATAAAGGCCAGAGTTCGTAATAAACTAGTAACTGAGATGGAAAATTTGCCACTAGAAGCCTGAGCACTATCCTTATCATCTAGTAACACCCCTGTATAGACTGGTAACAAGGGTAAGATACAAGGAGAAAAGAAGGATAGAATCCCTGCCAAAAAGACACTTAGAAAAAAGAAAATATGACCCATAAAGTTCCTCCTATCATTTTATTGATAGATTTATTATACTCCTTCCATTTTCGAAAAAACAGGGACAATGATAGGGAAAAATAGGAATTTAATCAGATGATTTAGAAATCTTGGACAAAAACTATACAAAAACTGTCAAAGCACAAAAGCGCATAGTATCANNTGATACTATGCGCTTTTGTAATAGATAAATAGTTAATCTTTTTTAAAGACCGGATCTTTCAAACTCTGAACACTGGCATTGATAACCGCGCCTAGGATAACAATTTTAGCAATCAAGATAAACCAAAACATCATAACAACAAGAAGAACAGAACCTAAAATTCGGACGTCCACTAAATGATGGACATAGTAATTGAGATAACTAGAGAACAGAGTTAGTAAACCTAAAATCACTAAGAGGACAAAGGCACTGCCTGGTAGGGTATAGCTAATTTTCCTGTCAGATAGATTGGGAAGAAAATAATAAAGCATGACCAAGATAGCAAAGAGGAGGGCGTAAGTCAGAGGACCTGCCAACCCTTGTAAAGCCTGATAGATAATGCCATCTTTTGTCCAATAATGAGCAAGTAAAGCCAAAAGCATCTGCCCAAACAAGCTCAAAAACAAGGCAAACGCAAAGAGGAACTGCAAGCCAAAACTGACTAGGAGGCTCACCATCTGATGGGAAATAAGTCCACGACTCTTTTCGACGCCATAAGCCTTGTTAAAAGCTTTTTGCAAGAAATTCATAGATTTTGAAAAACTCCATAGCGCCGACAAGACAGAAAAACTCAATAAACCTGTTGAAGGTTGCGTCAAGACTTCTCTGGCTATTTTTTCCACACCTTCATAGAGGCTTGGGGGCAGGACGTCTTTCATAAAGCCCAGAAGTTCTCCCACAGGAATCTGAAAATAGGGGAGGATATTGACCACCACCAAAAGCAGGGGAAAAATCGAAATCAACCAATAGTAGGCTACTGCGACACTGGTCAACTCACTATCTGATGCTTGATAATAATGCAAAAAAGCTTTTAATAGAGGCTTGTCTATCAGCTCTTTCCACCACTTTTTCATGTCACACTCCTTCACTTATAATCTTATACTCAATGAAAATCAAATAGCAAACTCGGAAGCTAGCCGCAGGCTGCTCAAAGCCCTGCTTTGAGGTTGTAGATGAAACTGACGAAGTCAGTCACATATATAATCCAAGGCGACGCTGACGTGGTTTGAAGAGATTTTCGAAGAGTATTAACTAATTTCTTCTTACCAATTCCACCATATCATACGGCAGGGTATTGGCAGCTTCCTTCAAGGAATAGTTCTCTAAGTTATTGACATTTTGTCGTAACTTCTTGGCATACTTGGTCGTAATCAATCGTTTTTCTTCGTATTCGAAAATCAACTTGCGCTCCAGATAATAGCCCCTCAGCATTTCATCGATATTGTTAGGCTTAACGCGATTGATAACCCGTTCGACAAAGGCACCACTGCTGATAATAGCTGTTTCTCGAAGACGAGACTCCTGCATAAAACTAATCAAAGAGCGTCTATAGACTCCCTTCAGGTTTTCCAAACTTTCAATAATCATCTCTGTATTGGCAAGATAGAGCTCTGCTATTTGGTCGTAATCAAGAGCACGGAGACGGCTTTGCTCCTTGTCCTTCCAGCTACGGAAGGTCTTTCCGAGAGTAAAAACTTCATGAAGGAGAAAACGTAAAATCCGCAAAGAAACAAGGAAATAATAGGTCAATCGTGACGCAAATTTACGATTGATGCCTCGTTCTATATTTTTCAGATAACGTTGGTAAACTCGGTAAGCACGATTGCTAATGTTCCCCTCTTCATAGGCCTGCTCCAAACCATCACTTTCAATACTAAGAATCAAGAGTTTCAAAGCAGCCCAATCTTCTTGATCATCCTGGTTTTCTTGGCTTAAAATGAGATTTTCAATACGTCCATGGTAATTGTCAATAGCCGCATAGAGGGGAAGTTTATTTCTGGTATCTTCCAACTCTTTTTCCAACTCTAGCGTTACTTCATTCAAAATGGCGATATGCATGAGATAGTCCTTGCTTTCTTCCTGTTCGTCAGAAAGCTGAGGCAAGACCACGAGGCCTGTTAAAAAGCTTACAAGTGTCACACCTGCGACGAGGAAAAGCAAGAGAGGATACTCCTGCTCTAGATTACTTGGTATCAGAAGGATTGTAGCAATCGACACCGTTCCCTTAACACCTGAGAAGGTCAAGAGAAGCATGTCCTTCATATACTTATTTAGATTTTTCTTGAGACGTCTAGTCCTATAGGCATAATAGCCATAAATCATGACAAAACGAATAGCAAAGAGGACAAAGGTAAGGGTGACAAGAGATGCCAGCAAGAGCAAGGGATTATAGATTGGATTGGTCAAGATAGGCTCTGCTATCATTTCCAACTCCATTCCTAAAATCACAAAGACAGAACCGTTGAGCATAAAATTCACTGTATGCCAAACTGTCTCGGTCACCGTATCCACTTGGGCTTCGAGGAGCGTAATTTTCTTAAAACGGCTTGCCTTTAAAATTCCAGCAACTACGACGGCAATAATACCTGAAACATGAACTTCTTCTGCCAGAAAGAAGGTCACTAGAGGCAAACTCAATTCTAATAAAAGTTCGCTGGCAATATCCGTTGCTCTCACACTCAGCAAGAAGGTATGCAGGAAACGGTTGGTCATGGCTGTTAAAAAGCCAATTAAAAAACCGCCTAGGATTGAAAAGATGAGCGAACTACTCGCTTGCCCAAGGGAAAAGGCTCCAGTTGTCCAAGCTGTCAAGGCCACCTGAAAGGCCACCAAACCAGAGGCATCATTCAAGAGTCCTTCACCTTTAAGAATATTGGACACGCGCTTAGGAAAGCTAAAACGCTCCGAAAGAGAGGCAAAGGCAACCAAATCCGTAGGCCCAAGTGCCGCTCCAACAGCCAAGCAAGCTACCAAGGGAAGGCTAAGCCAAAGAAGATGGGCCAAGCCACCCAAACTCAGGGTCGAGATAAAAATCACTGGAAATATGAGATAAACAATGATTCGCCAGTGTTTTAAAATAGCTGTAATGTCCGCTTCTTCGGACTCTCGGAAAAGCAAGGGCCCAATAACCAGTGCCAAAAACAACTCCGTATTGAGATGAAAGTCGGTATTGGGTAAAAAGAGACCAATCACAATTCCCAAAAGAATTTGTACCAAAGGGAGAGGTAAAAAGGGCAGGAGCTTATTGGTTGTACTTGAGACAATCAAGACCAGTAAAAATAGTATAAGGTAAATCAGTAATTCCACACACGTCCTCCTTACTCTTTTTTACAACAGGATTCAAATATCTCCTTCTGCTCTTTGATTTTTTGGTCAATCTTGGAACAGTCTTTGTGCTCAATTTTTCTCTGACACCGTTCCATCTCAAGAGCAACTAATTTTTTCTTGATTTTAAGCATTTTTTTGCTCATATGCGCTTGATCTAGCACGCCCACCGCTCGTTCGTGGTGGGTTGATTCAACAAAATTCTGGCGCATGGCATCCAGCTTTTCACGTAGGTATTGTTTATCCATGTCTATATCTCTCTAATTTTTCAATCATCACTAAAAATGGCGGGTTGTTGACTTGGTTTAAAGTTCGGTAAATGGCAGCTGTGTACTCTTGCTGGTTCAACTGGCTAACAAAATCCAAGACAGCATCCCTCTCGAGGTCGCCTCCCTCATGACCATAGTAGATCATGATAGCAATCCGTCCCCCTTTGACAAGCAAATGACACAGCTTTTCTAATGCTTCAATAGTCGTCTGAGGTTGGGTAATGACTGATTTATCAGCTGACGGCAGATAGCCCAGATTAAAAATCCCTGCCTTGGCTTCTGTCACAAACTGGTCCAGTTTCTCATGGCCTTGTAAAATCAACTGGGCATTTGTCAGGCCTGCCTGATGCAAACGCTCTTGGGTCTTTTCCAAGGCTTGTTCCTGAATATCAAAAGCATAGACTTGCTTAGCTAGCTTGGCTAGAAAAAGCGTGTCATGACCATTTCCCATAGTCGCATCCACTACGACATCCTCTTTTGTCACGACCTCAGCCAAAAAATCATGTGCCATCTCAAGTGGTCTTTTCATTTTCAAACTCCTGTTTTACAGCCTTGCATCCTTGAACACTTCCACGACGTCGCATCTCCATCTCAATGCTGTTGAGAGCTTCCCATTTATTGAGGCTCCACATAAGCCCAATCAGCATATCCCTAGGTGCATCTCCTGTGATTCGATGGATGACGATATGTTTGGGAATGATTTCCAGTTGGTCACAGATGACCCTGACATATTCGTCCTGACTCATCAATTGTAAACGTCCCTCATGGTAATCTCCTTGCATACGAGTATTTGTCATAAGATGGAGCAAATGCAGTTTAATCCCTTGAATATCGTTATTCGTGACACAACGGCGGACATTTTCAACCATCATCTCATGGGTTTCACCAGGCAAACCATTAATCAAATGGGAAACAATCTCAATCTTGGGATACTTTCTCAAACGCTTGACCGTTTCCACCTACAATTCATAAGAATACGCACGGTTAATCAGGTCAGAAGTTGCTTCATAAGTAGTCTACAAGCCCAATTCAACCGTCACATGCATGCACTCCGATAACTCAGCTAAATATTCGATGGTTTCGTCTGGTAAACAGTCTGGGCGCATTCCAATATTGATTCCTACCACACCTGGCTCATTGATAGCCTGTTCATAACGCTCTCGAATAACTTCCACCTTTTCATGGGTGTTGGTAAAATTTTGAAAATAAACCAGATACTTCTGAACATCCGGCCACTTACGATGCATAAAGTCAATTTCCTTATAAAATTGCTCACGGATAGGCGCATCTGGGGCTACAATAGTATCTCCAGAACCTGAAACCGTACAAAAAGTACAGCCTCCATGAGCCACAGTTCCATCACGATTGGGACAGTCAAATCCCGCATCAATAGGGACTTTAAAAGTCTTTTCTCCAAAGAGTTTTCGATAATAATCATTCAAGGTATTATAAGATTTTATAACTTTCATTATAACAAAAATCACCCACAATCTCAAAAGCCTGACTTTCCTATAAATTCCTCTGTTTCTCGTTTCCATTAGCCTTTTTTTTATGATACAATATGGGTATGATTTTAATGAAATTAGCATCTATTTTATTATTGATACTGACCTTAGTCGTCTGCATTATCCTAACCAAACTTTTTAGATTAAAAAAACTAGGACGAAACTTTGCGGATTTGGCTTTTCCGGTCTTGGTATTTGAATATTACCTGATTACAGCTAAAACCTTTACCCATAATTTCCTCCCTAGACTGGGGCTAGCCCTCTCAATCCTAGCCATTATTCTCGTCTTTTTCTTCCTTTTGAAAAAACGCAGCTTTTACTATCCTAAATTCATCAAATTCTTCTGGCGTGCAGGATTCTTATTAACCCTTATCATGTATATAGAAATGATTGTTGAATTGTTCTTAATGAAATAGTCGAATCCCTAAGCATTTTCTAGGGATTTTTGCTTTCTCTACAAAATAGTATAGACAATAACACTATACAATTTTATACAAAGAAAAGAGTCTGGGACAATAGTCTCTTATCTCCAAAAAAAGCAACGGATTTGCTGTTGCTTTTTTGCATGGTTGCGATAGTCTTGGTAAAATAGAATTGCCCAATAAACCGTTTAGAAAGGCTATCCCATGCATATTCACTATAACACAAATCAAACAACTTTACCACTAGAAATCAGTTCCTTCTTACCACAAGACCATCTCGTCTTTACTATTGAAAAAGTGGTGAATACCTTGGAGGAACATCACTTCTACGCCTTCTATCATGCCTTTGATCGCCCGTCTTATCACCCTAAAATGCTTGTATCTACTCTTCTATTTGCCTATTCACAAGGGATTTTCTCTGGGCGAAAAATTGAAAAATGGAAGAGTTAGTGACCTTAGATTGTTTGTTTATTGACGGAACTAAGATTGAAGCCAATGCCAACAAGTATAGTTTTGTGTGGAAGAAAACGACAGAGAAATTCTCCGCCAAACTTCAAGAACAGATACAGGTCTATTTTCAAGAAGAAATCACTCCCCTTTTGATTAAATATGCCATGTTTGATAAGGAACAGAAAAGAGGCTATAAACAGTCAGCTAGAAACTTAGCGAATTGGCACTATGATAACAAGGAGGATAGCTACACACATCCTGATGGCTGGTGCTATCGTTTTCACCATATCAAACATCAGAAAACACAGACAGACTTTCAACAGGAAATCAAGGTTTACTACGCCGACGAACCTGAATCAGCCCCTCAAAAGGGACTGTATATGAATGAAGGCTATCAAAACTTGAAAGTTAAAGAATGTCAGGCGCTTTTATCTCCCCAAGGTAGACAGATTTTCGCTCAACGCAAGATTGATGTGGAACC
Organism: Streptococcus sp. 79; assembly: GCF_013277425.1. Classification (NCBI taxonomy): domain Bacteria; kingdom Bacillati; phylum Bacillota; class Bacilli; order Lactobacillales; family Streptococcaceae; genus Streptococcus; species Streptococcus sp. 79. Next base: position 51,382 of record NZ_VMMW01000014.1, on the reverse strand, counting down.
TGTCTTTGGGCAGATAAAGGCTTGTTTGGGTTACAAGAGATGTAATCTGAGAGGGATGCGTCAAGTGAGAATTGACATGGGATTGGTACTTATGGCCAATAACCTCCTAAAACATAGTGAAATGAAATAAGAACAGGACAAATCGATAAGGACAGTCAAATTGATTTCTAACAATGTTTTAGAAGTAGAAGTGTACTATTCTAGTTTCAATCTACTATACAATAAGAGAACGACTCAAAATTAAAAAGCTAGAGTTCCGCAATTGGAAATATCTAGCTTTTTTGTGGTTGAGAACTATTTTGTCTCAGGCTCTTTATCTTCTATTTAGGACAAGAGTTTTTCTTTGGTCTTTAATGATAAAGAAGGTATCAAAATTTCTAGTCTTCTTTTTTACCTTTAGTAACTACTAATCCTGCACTCAAACCTAGAAGAGCTAAACCTGCTGCTACTGCTGCTTGGCTTGCCGCACTACCTGTATTTGGTAACTGGGCTTTATTAGTTTGACTAGCTTCACTTGAATCAATTGGTTTTGTATCTGCTTTTTCTGACACTTGTGGTTTTTTAGCTTCTTGAGCTACTGGTTTGGTTCCAACCAAGATGATGCGGTCTGTCGGAGCTTCTACCACTTCACGGAGTTTTTCTTCCTTACTTCCATCAGGATTAATCGCTGTAAAGATACGTTCTTTACCAGTTTTTCCTTCTTGTTCTACACGAGTTTCACCTAGATACAGTGTTGAATCTTTTTTCTCAACTGTCTTGTAGGCCAAATCTTTTTCAACAAATTCGAGTTTTGGAAAATCTTCTTGTACAGCAGCAACTGTCTTCTCAGAAACTGGTTTTTCCTTAGTCAACTGGATACGGTATTCCTTGACTTGTTTTCCACTTTCTGAAACGAGGCGAACAAGTACTGGAAGACTATCTTCTCCACTATCTACCACAGTCGAAGCTACTTGATTGTTTTCTTCAACTGAGACTTTTGGCCGTTGACCTTTATAGGTGATTTGGTAGTCTTGACGATCTTCAGCGAAATCAGCAAGTTCTTTTCCATCTACAAGAATCTTCGATTGAGTGCTTTCTTGAGGCAATTCGCTTGGTGCAAGGAAGGTCAGCTCAATCATCGCAACACCGCTCTTATCTGCTTTACGCTCCATACGCCATCTCATAGCTTTGGCTTTGATAGCTTTAAATGTTACGTTGATTTCATCACCAGCTGCAATGTCTTTATCCGCACGATAAGGCACAGCTTCCCAATTTTCTGGATTGTTAAATGGATGTCCAGATTCGTAGGCTTGGTAGTTTGAATAGTAGGTAGGCACTTCAAAGTCTGGGCCGACATAACGTTCCAAAACAAGTTTAGATGGTGCATCTGTACCACTATCTACAAAGAACTGAACTTTTCCTTGTGCAACAGTCCGTTCTACAATCTTACCATTTTCACGGAAGATTACGCCTGCTGATACTTCTGGATTGGTAGACGGTCTTGCAGACCAGTTTGTCCAACGACGATTTTCTGAATGATCTCCGTCATTGAGATAATCCACACGGTCATGGGAGCTTCTATCAATATCGTTAGTGGCTGAAGCAAAGGCCTGGTTACTGTCTTCATCATACTCTGGGTTATCTGAAAGAGCTTCGCCTAGCTTGTCTGTCACTCGTACAGTGAACTCAGCAACAAGATCACTACCAAGAACATGGCCTCGAACGGTAAATTGACCTGCTTTTGTCAGATTTTCTGCTGGAACTTCTTCCCATTCAACTGACAAGTCTTTTGTTTCGTAGCCATCTTTACCTGTGAAGTAAACTGGAACCTTAGTCGGCAATTCAAGTGCTTGACCTACTTGTACCAAGCGAGCTTGTTTAACCGCAGCAACTGGTTTATAAGAAAGTAAGTTCTTATCCTTAGTGAAGTGCAGACGGTATTCTCCTAAGATGTCGCCATTTTCAGCTTTCGCGATGACACGAACTGGCTCACCTTCACGAACGCTTGGAACGACGGTAGCGAGACCATTGTTGCTAACACTTGCTGTGACTGCCGGAACTTTTCCATCTACAGACTCAAGGTAGTAGTCTGTCAAATCAGGGTTGAAGCTTGCTAAGTTTTTGCCGTCAACTTGGATTCTTGTTTGTCCTTGTTTGGCTGCCGCAACTTGTTTCGCAAAGATTTGTACCTCTGTGATAGACGTTCCACGCTTGTTATCTGCTTTAACCATGCGAATACGAATAGCATAGGTTTCAACTTTATCAAAGCTAAAGTGGTTCATTTCTCCAGCCTTGAGTTGAGCAGGGGCTTTTAGATTAGTAACTGGTTTCCAGTTGGCAGAATCATTAAAGACATGGTCCTCATTACCAACAAAACTAGGGTTTTTAGGAGCTGTTGGGACAGTCTTACCAACATAATACTCAATCACATAAGACTTCGGTGCACCAACTCCATGGTCTTCGTGGAATCCGACACTTAGATTATCAACGGAGCGTTTGCTCAAGATACCTGAATCTCCAAACAGAACACCGACTGAAGCTTCTGGATTACTACGATTCCAGTTTGTCCAACGATTGGCTGGTTGGTTATTGTAGGAAATGAGCTTGTCATTAACATTTGAAACTGGGTCGCTTGGATTTGAATCTGAAGCAAAGGCAAGTGGCAATTCTGAACCGGTCCATTGGTCAGAAATGTTTGCACCTTGCTCAGTTTGAGCAGATACGCGAACATGAAGTTTAGTTGTTAATCGCGTACCTTCTAAGCGACCATTAACTGTAAAGACACCTTCCTTAGCGTATTGCTCTGGACGAATCGCATCCCATGCAACCTTAGCTGATGAAACGTGACCATTTGAATCATATGTCCGAACGCTTTCTGGTAATTGTGGTGCTTCTGCGATTGGAGTTGTCACACTGACTTCTTCAACTGAAACGATACCTTCTACAGAGACTCTTGCACGCGCTTCAAGGTCAATTCCTTCAACTTTACCTAGTACTTCAAAGGTTTGATAGGAGTCTAGTTTTTCTTTCGGAATAGCTTGCCAAGTGACTTTGTGAGCTTTAGGGAAACCTTTGTCATACTCAACCGTTACTGTTGACGGAAGGGTAGGTTCTTGGTGTAAATCTGTCACTACATTTACTGGACGGATAGATTGCGCAATCTTCTTCTCAGTATTGGCCTGGATAGTGAGATCAACTTGGCCTTTAGCTCCCTCATATTCCGCTTTGAGAGTGACTGCTCCTGGCTTATGTAACTCAAGCATTCCTTTACGAATTGCGACTTCCCCTTCACCACTTGTAAAGAAGGTTACTTTATCAGCTGGTAATACAGCTTGCGTTCCATCTTGATAGTGAGCTCGAACCGACAATTTGACAGTTTGGTCTTCTTTGAGACTGTCAGCTTTTTCCACTTGCAAGCTCAAGTGAGCAATTTTTGGTGCTTCTTCAAGGAATTGAATTGCATAGGTTTGAAGAGGGCCACCATCTTTAGGCTGAATAAAGATGCTCGCACGCATGCCGTTCGCTGCGCTTGCTTGAAGAACTGTCACATCAGCATTTTCAGCACTTGCTGTGACTTCTGGCAGTTGGGCACCATAAGATAGAGTACGATATTGCATTGGTTGTCGACTAGTAAGACCTGTTACTGCCTCACCTCCAACAGTAACAGTTGGCACTACAGGTGCTGCAGCATTTCCTTCTTCTACCACAAGGGTTGCATGAATTGGTTGACCTTCTAAATAACCGGTCGCTTGAATACGAGAACCTGGAATTGCTAACTTAACTTTATCTTCTTCGGCAATCTCCCACTTGTCCACTTCATACTCTTGTACACTTCCATCAGTCAAAACATAGGAAACAGATTTGTCTACAGAATTCAAGTTAGTATTTGGAGCAATACGTTTAACTGTTGGTAATTCTTTCGCAATTGCTAGAACCTCGACATGAGCCTCTACCTCACGTCCATTTGCTGTACCTTTAACAGTCACAACTCCTGCTTGACTAACATCGACTTGAGACCAAGTTACTGGAAGTTTTTCACGACTACCGTCGCTGTATACAAAACCTACTGTTTTCGGCATTTTTGGTTCTTTACCAATTAATGTACGAACTCTTGCTACTTCTGTCCCCAAAACAGTCTTCTCTTGTCCTTCTTTCTTACCAGTAAAGACGGTAACTTGGTCCGATTTCAAGAGATCTGAGTGGGCAGTCAGAGTGAATTTACCTGCTTGTTCAGTTGATTTAACGATGGCAACCCCTTTACCGTTAAAGGCTCTACGGATCCATGAACCATCTGCTTGCGCCTTATAGCGTTCTCGGCTGGCTTGTTCCCCATTATCGACACCGACTAGTTGACCTTGTCCATGCAATTGGAAACGAACCAAATTATTGGCAGTTGGTACAACATTTCCTTCACTGTCTACGATTTCGTAGTAGATGTAAGTCAAGTCTTTTCCATCTGCGGCGATGGCGTGTTCTTCCTTGACGAGGCGAACTCCTGCTGGTTGCCCTGCAGTGGTAATCTTGTCACGTGCAATTTCTTTTCCAGCTTCATCGCGAGCTACAGCTTCCAAGGTACCTGGTTGGTAAGCAACCTTCCACTCAAGATAGAGTTCCTTAGCATTCGCACCTTCTTGGTAGGTACGACCATCGCTGGTTTGTTTTTTGTTGAAGGTCTTAAGACCAAGAGATTTTCCATTCAAGAACAATTCTACACTAGAAGCATTCGAATAAGCACGAACTGGAATCTTACCTTCTGAGTCAGCTACTTTGGATGCTAATTCTTTGTTTTCCCAGTTCCAGTGAGGAAGAAGGTGTACCATCGGTTTCTTCTTAACAGAAACCCATTGGCTTTGGTAGAGATAGAAGTCATGTTTTGGAATGCCGGCTGTATCTACGATACCAAAGTAAGAGCTCTTAACAGGAGTTTGATTTTGGTTGTGCCATGGTGTAGGTTCACCAATATAGTCCGTACCTGTCCAGATAAACTGTCCAGCATAGCCAGCGTTGTCACGGTCAAAAGTCCATGAAGCGGTTGCTGTTTTCCCCCAACCCACACGATCATTCCCATAGTCAGACTGTTCATAATGACGCTCAGGTCCATTGCTATGTTTCAATTCACGTTCAGGGCGATAGTAACTTCCACGTGTACGGGTAGCTGAAGATGTTTCTGATCCATAAATCAACCATTTTGGATGCTTAGCTCTAAGGGCTTTGTAATTATCTTCAGAATAGTTAAATCCAACAGCATCGAGTTCATCAGCAATTTTCTCATGCCCTCCGCTACCATTACCGAAACGGAATTTATCTGCTCCCATGGTAACATAGCGAGTCTTATCAACATCCTTGATAACCTTGACCAAACGTTTAACAGTTGCTAAAGAGTGGGCATCACCATTAGCTTCACCTATTTCATTACCAATTGACCACATGAAGATAGCAGGGTTGTTTTTGCCTCTTTCGACCATGGTACGTAGGTCAAAATCAGACCATTTTTCACCTTTTCGAGCTTCTGGGTGAGTGGCATCTTTTTCAAAGAAACGTCCATAGTCATAAGGTTTCTTGCCACCATACCAAGTATCAAAGGCCTCTTCCTGAACGAGTAAACCTAGTTCTGCTGCGATTTGCAAGGTTTGCTCACTAGCAGGGTTGTGGGTTGTACGGATGGAGTTAACTCCCATCTCCTTCATTTGTTTGAGACGACGGTATTCTGCTTTATAGTTTTCTTCTGCTCCAAGCGCCCCATGGTCGTGGTGCAAGGATACTCCATGGAATTTAATACGTTCACCATTCAAAGAGAAACCTTCATTTGGAGTCCAGTGATAGTAACGGTAACCAAACAAATCCTTCTTAGCATCAACCAATTGACCGTCACGGTAAACACGCGTAATCAATTCGTACAAGGCAGGTTTGTCATTTAAAACGGTCCAGAGTTTTGGTCTTTCAACTTCTAAAATCGCATCTAGGCTTGTTGATTCATGTGCTTTTAAGGTACGACTCTCTGTACGTACTAGACCTGTCACAGCCTGACCACCACGTTCAACGATTTGATATTCTGCTACAAGTTCATGGTCTTTGTCGTCCGTATTGACGATTTTGCTGGTCACATGAGTTTCAACCTTGCCATGTTGTTGTTCTTCAAGTTTTGGTGTTAAAATAGTTGTCCCATTTTTCTCAACATGCACCTTATCTGTCACTTGTAAAGTCACATCACGATAGATACCACTTCCTGAATACCAACGGCTACTTGGCTGTTTGTTGACTGCATGGACAGCAATCACATTCTCACGACCATCTTTGTTCAAATAGTTAGTGATATCATATGAAAATTGGTTATAACCATTTGGATAATGCCCCACTAACTGACCATTGACATAAACTTGAGAATCCATGTAGACGCCATCAAAAGTAAGGCGAACATTTTTCTTGAGGTCTTTTTCATCTAGTTTGAAAGTCTTGCGATACCAAGCTTCCCCACCGTTAAGCTGTCCACCTTCATTTTGTGCAGGAGATTCATGATCGAAATCGTTAAAAATACTCCAGTCATACGGTAAATCCAATTTTTTCCACGTAGATACATCTGCATCCGGTTTAATGACTTCCTTAGAATTTGCATTGAGTTTAAAGTGCCAATTTTGATTAAAATCCACTTTCCTGTCTTCAATCATTTGATTCACTTCTTCATTTGTTACAGCTTTAGCATCTTCCCTAAGCGGTTTTTCTTGACTTGAAGCTTGTGATTCTATCCTTGGAGCTTTTTCTTCCGGTTTAGCAGACACTTTTTCCTCTTTTGGAGTTACGGCTTCATCTTCTTTCTTCTCAGATGCAATAGCCTCAGTTGAACTAGATTCACTTTGTTCTGTCCTTTCAACTACATTTTTAGTTTCCAAAGCTTTATCAGCCTTTTCTTCTACTATCGTTTTTTCCTCTTTAGGTTTCTCAGCAGTATGAGTAATAAGTGTTTCATCCGCATAAACTACAGATTCTCCAGCTATATTTCCTCCTAATAGAACTGCACAAGTCCCAATCATTACTGAGCAAGCTCCCACAGCAAACTTACGAATGCTATAAACTCTTTTCCGATTCCAATGGCCTTTCCCCATAAAACCCTCCTTATATTATATTTAGTGCAGTTAGCTACTGCCAAAGCCCAAGTGGTATACATTGTATGACAACCTAGTTTCAACAATTTACACTCTGTGAAAATCCAATTCAAACTTCGTCAGCGTCGCCTTGCCGTATGTATGATTACTGACTTCGTCAGTTTCATCTACAACCTCAAAACTGTGTTTTGAGCAACCTGCGGCTAGCTTCCTAGTTTGCTCTTTGATTTTCATTGAGTATAATTCAATTACCATTATTTTCTCCGATTTCTTGATAGTTTATAAAAAACCTAGGCTGTCACTCCTAAACAGTATGACAACCTAGTTTCAACAATTTACATTTTATAGGAGCGCATTATTTTGCTTTTGCTGCGTACTCTTCGTTACGTTTAATCATTTGTTTTCTGTACCAAGCAAAGATACCGATATAGAATACAAGGAAGACTACTGCACCAAGAATTGCTTTGATATCACCAGTTGTAGTGTTACCAATTGTCCAACCAAGAAGTTTTTCGATTGGTCCTTCAAGAGTAGAGTGAGTAATCAATTGAGTTTGGCTCACACCTTCTGGGAAGGCACCTACACCTTTAGCAAGTTCTGTTGCAAATGGCGCAATAAGTGTACCTGAAAGAAGGAAGAGTGGCAACAAGAGTGTTCCGAAGATAATCATACGGAGCAATTTACCACGCGTTACAACCAAGAGAGCTGGAGTAACACCCATAGCGATGATACCTGCAAGTGGCAAGATACCATTTCCAACTTTTGAAAGAAGCACTGCTTCAATCAACATGATTGGTGCAAGTACGTTGGCACAAGCCCAGATTTCAGCACGACCAGCGATGAATGGCCAGTCAAGACCGATATTGAATTTACGTCCTTGAAGACGTTTAGTAGCAACGTTTGTAATACCTTGTGATAGTGGTTCTACGGCTGCGATGAACCATGAACCGATAAGTGAGAAGAGTTCCAAAGATACACCGGCAGTCAAACCAAGAGACAACCATCCTTTGATAACAAGACGCCATTTATCTGCATCTGCAACACCTGCAATTGGATGTGGAGTTCCCATAATACCGATAACGATACCAAGGATGAAACCGATGAAGAATTTAGATCCCCAGAAACCGATTTTCTTGTTCAATTTAGCAGCATCAAAGTCATATTTATCAAGGCCTGGGAAGAATTTTTCAAAAATCTTATCCAAAACCATGATAACTGGGTTCATCATGTAGTTCATGTGAGTTGATGTCATTGGTGATGAACTTGGGGCGTTAAGAAGGTCATCAAATGTAGGTTTCATCAAGTCAGAGTTGATAATTTTCAACACACCGACAAGAACGATAGCTGCTGTAGCAATCAAGAGTGAAACCCCTTGACTCACACCATTGTTATCAGCATACCATTTAATCAAGAGACCTGTGATAGACAAGTGCCAGATATCAAAGATATCGACATCAAGTGTATCGGTTTTCTTCATAGCAAGCATCACTACGTTGACAATCAACATGATGAGCAAGAAGTATAGTGTCCAAGCAGAACCCCAAGTGATTGTAGCAAGTGGTGCCCAACCAACGTCGGTAATACTCAATTGGATACCAGTGTTTTCAACGAATTTTGCTAGTGATGCTGAGAAAGCACCATTTAGCATACCGATGATAGCACCGATACCTGTAAGAGCGATGGCAAGTTTGATACCACCTTCAAGCGCTTTGGAGAATTTCACTCCAAAAAGTAAAGCCAATACTGTCAAAATGATTAACATGATGACAGGTCCACCCATTTCTAAGATGGGATTGAAAACCTTTCCGATTAGGTCAAAGATTGCATCCATAACAGTTCCTCCCTTTTTTATGTTATATGAATGTTAACAAATTAGAATTAGCTTAATCCGTGTTCTTTAATAGCTGCTTCAATATTGTCAAATACTGGAGCGCTCATTGCTGGGATACGGAATAAGATTGGTCCAGCTTCGATAACTGGGATACCTGGTTCAAAACCAAGGTCTGTTGCAGCGATTGGTGTAAAGATATCGTAACCTTTCATAAGGTCTTCGTTTACATCTTTCACCATGACTGCATCACAGTGAACATCATAACCACGGTTTGAAAGTTCTTCTTCTAGAGCACTTTTAATTTGGTGACTTGAGTTAACACCTGCACCGCAGGCAGCAAGAATTTTAATCATTTAGATTTCCTCCGATTTTATTTTTTAATAGACAAGATTAAGCGGTTGCTTCAGCAATGTAAGCATAAAGTTTTTCTGGTTCGGAAATTTTTGATAGGTCTTCAAGATGTCCATTTCCTGTGAAAAAGTCCATCAACTGAGCCAGAATATTTGTTTGACTTGAACTTGAGTTATTGATGATAAAGAAGAGCAAGGATACTTCTACTTCCTTATCAGGAGCTATCATATTGTGAAAAGTTACTGGTTTTTCTAATCGAACAACCACCACTTTCTCAGCTAGATTATGAACAATATCTGTATGAGGAATCGCTACATTTGGCAAGTCCTTTCCTAGAAATTCCATATCTAAACCAGTTGGAAATGACTTTTCACGCGTGATCAAAGCTTCACGATAAGTTGGAGTGACAATTTCTCGTTCTTCCAATAAAGTTGCAACCTGATCAAAGAGTTGTTCTTGATTATCCGCTTCTAAGCAAAACACAAGGTTTTTGTCAAAGAAATAATCTAATACCATAAGTTTTTCCCTTCTTTCCATTAACTTTATGCCATAAGTATAACACTATATGAAACCGTTGTCAATTACTTTCTGTTCTTTTTTTATATTTTTGTTTTGTTTATAGTTTGTTATATAAAAATAAACAAACAAATATTCCAAGTATTTTTCTGTTCTAATACTCAATGAAAATCAAAGAGCAAACTAGAAAGCTAGGCACAGACTGCTCAAAACACCGTTTTGAGGTTGTGGATAGAACTGACCAAGTCAGTAACCATATCTACGACAAGCCGACGTTGACGTGGTTTGAAGAGATTTTCGAAGAGTATTATTTTCCTTCTTTATCAGGAAATAGATAGCCAATCCCTACACAAGCTAGGACGCCTGCTCCAATCACCAAGCCACTTGAAATTGGCAACAGATCCAAAATTGCATTTGCGATGATAAAGGCAATAATCAAACACATCAGACTAGCCTTGTAGTCTTTTTTCAAAAGATTCTCTAGAGTGAAAAAGAGGAACAGACCCACCGGAATCAAAGACCATAGGCTGACATTCAAACTTGGCCAGCCAACAGAACCAAAATACAATACTGTCACTGCTGCTAATAAAAAGACAATTCCCAATAATTTTTTCATTTGTTTATCTCCAATTTTTTTATGAACTTGAGTTCTCTGATAGTGAAGCCTCACGTCCCTTACAAAAATCATTATAGTAGAGGTCAGTTTCAAGAACAAGTTCTTTTGCCTATCTGGTCTCTATATCAGTCTAAGTGGTTAAATAATGGCGATAAAATAAGGAAGCAGGTGAAAAACTACCTCCCAAATGAAAAGGAATTAAGCAACCAAACGCTACTTAATTCCTTGAAATTGTCTCATCACCTCTATTAGCCTTTAAATTTTGAAAGACTCTATTTGCTAATCAATATTTGTCAATACTAACCCTTTCAATCAATTCATTAGTTTTCTAAACTAAGTCTATTAATAAATCCAAAAAGAGTATCAATAGTAAAGTAAACTAAATAATTGAGTTATAAATAGCTATTTTCACAAAACTGTTTCATCATCACACCATCTCAGTACATAAACCATTTTTTCATCTATAGCTTTTGTCTTAATCTTAATCTTTTTTCTTTAATCCAAGAAATGCACCTAAGGTAAACATTATTCCGGCAACCAATGACGTGAAGACTTCGCTAACTGTTCCGGTTTTTGGTAACCTATCATTGTTAGTAGTTGATTTACTATCAATATTGGTATCTTTATTAGCTATGTTCTCTGGTTCATTAAGATAAACTTCCTTCTCATTTTCAAAGTTTTTATCATTTTTATCAGGAACTGGAGCTGTAACATCCTTAGTTGAATCAGATCTTTGACTTTCATCTAATTGACTATAATTTACTTGTACAGGAACTGTAGTTTTGACATCTTTAGTTGAATCAAATTTGTGTGAATGATCTTCTCTTTGTAAATCCTCTTTTCTGTGACTTTCATCTAATTGATTATGATTTGCTTGCACCTTATCTTTCTTTTTGGATACATCAAAAGTAGGTTTATTTTCCTCTTCCTTTTTCTCCTCTATTTTCTTGAATACAGGTTTTATAAGGGTATCTTTTGATAGATTAATAACATAACCAGCATCTTTTTTGCCTTCGACACCAGAAATTTCCCAGCCATCAAATTGATATCCTTTTTCTAATTCACCCTTATAAACAGGTAAAATGAAATCTTCTTCCGACACTATCGTTGAACTCATTTCTTTTCCATTTTGAATGGTCACAGTCACCCTATGAGGTTTTAGTTCGCTCACCTCTCCCGTATCTTTATTTAAAATAAATTCTTTTACGGTTGTATTTCTTGCGAAATCTTTTACAAGAATCTTAATATTTAGTGTCTTATCTGTTAGTTGTTTAATATCATCAAATGATGTATATTCTTTTCCATTTACATAAATATGTTGTTCTTGAATCTCACCATCGAATCCATTATTTCTTTTATCATTGATGTTAAAGACTACAGATTTTCCATCAGCATATTCGATACTAGTATTTCCCTTGGGATCAATGTTTACTTCTGGTTTAACATTATCATATAAAAATTGATAGTGTACTCCAACCGCTTTCGCATTCAAATTGCTATAGCCAGTTTGCAGATAAACATTTCCATCCATATCTGTTACCTTATCTGGAAATCCGTTTGCTTTATAATCTTTCATCCCCCAGTCCATGATGTCACCGTCTTTAACATTAAGCTTAACGTTAAAATCTCTAGTGTTATCAATGTGTAAATCTCCGTAGATTAAATAATTATCTACAACCGATTCATTAACTCTCAATTCCCAGTTAAAACCACCCTTATCAGAAATCTTACCTCTTAAATAAAATTCTGGATTTCGTACATAAATTTTATTAGATTTAGATGGATTAAAGTAGTTCTTATCCATTGAAAGGTTTACTGGTTTGGTATCAATAAATAACATGGAGCCATCTTCTTTTATAGCTTCTACATTAGAATATTCCTCCCCATGATACTCTTTATTATCTTTACCAAATAATACAAGTTTAGAGGAATCTGTCACAAGATTTCCATCTTTATCGATTGCTTCCCCTTTATCATTCATGTTAAAGGTAAACACTTGATATCTTACAATGTTAAAGCCGTCCAAAGCCGACATTAATACTGATTGAGTGCTTCTTCCATCTTTAACATTTCTACTATCAGCATAAATTGTTGTTTCTGAAAGGACTCTTAGATTAGGATTGGCCTTTTGTATTTTTGCTATATCTTCATTGCTATAGACTCCATTTCCTTCTAACATATCCGTTTTTCCAGGATTATAGGTAGTCACTTTTAGTGCATAGCCTTTTCTCAGAATGATATTATCCTTTAATAGATATTGTTGTTTTTCTGAATCAGAATAGATTTTACCAGATTCCATTTCAGTTAAATTGTTTGGTTTGTTTTTTGAAAGATCACCTTCTCCTAATTCTATTACATTCCCATAACTTGATGCATAGGGATATTCTGTTTTAGTTTCCCTATTTTTTTCAGGCATTCTAATTTTAGTTTTAGCTTTTGTTTTACCCTTATCTTTTACAAGGATATTCATATCACCCGTAAAGGATAGACCATCGACTACATCATTTGTATTTGCAAATAAGTCAAAGGTTAGAGTTTTAGTTTGTGGGTCGTATTTACTTGCCTTAATTTCTATTAATTTGAAGCCATTGCCATAGTAAGCCTTAGCATTTTTGGATACATTACTTACTTTTCCAAGAATTTCAAAATGTCCATCCTTTGATGGGCTTAATACTCCACCAAGTTTTGATTTAACATCATCAAGTTTCTCAGTTTCATATTCTAGAGCACTCTTATCTTCATAGGCAGTTATATTTCCTTCATCGTCATATTGATAATCAAGCTCTACTGTTCTTTTTCCACCAGTTACAAAGTCATATTCTTCCCTATATTTCTTTTTAATGAGTTTCTTTAGGTCTTTATTTTCAAAGTCTCTAATTGTTGAAATAGTTTTATTTATTTCAAGGCTAGCTTCTCCCTCAACTGAACTTTCTTCAGCTGGTTTTGAATCTTCATCCTTAGCTTGATTATTATTGGTATTTTCCTCTGGGCTCTTTGCATTTTTGAGTTTTTCTTCAGAAATTTCACCTAGTTTTTCATATTTAGAAGCATCTTTGTCAGGATCTACTAGGTAATAAGAAATCATTCCTTTTTCATCAGCTTGGTCATCAAATTTAATTCTATGGATTTTGGTGAAGTTGCTTGCACCATCTAGGGCGATTACTTCGATGATTTTTCCTCTTAAATCTCCTGCTCCGCTAATTTCGTAGATAGTATTTCCATCTTTATCAAGCTTCCTATTTCTTCCCTCACCCTCTCCGGCGTAAGTTACATCAAGACTTTTCTCAACATCTCCATACTTATCGACAAGAGCTGCACCTGCGTACCATACTTCGTTGGCTACTTCTTCAAATTTCTCAGGATGTTCTTTTTGGTCTCTAGCAAACAAGGTTTCGTGTTTGTACTCATCCTTTACCTTGTGGTAGGTATCTTTTGCGATCAATTTAATTTTATCTGGATTAGAAAAATCAATTGAAATAATTTTTGGAGCTGTATTATCAATTTTTACTGGTATATAAGAAACTTGCCATGGATAATCCTTGGTTAATCTATATTTGAATTTGTAGAAGTATTGACCCTCAGCTATTGATTCAAATTGTCCTCTTATCCTAGTAGCTGGATCTTGGTTATCCTTACTTTCTGGTTCATTTTCTTCTCTACCTCTAGGGTTATAGATGAGTCCATCCCACTTCAAATCACCCCAAACTTTTAGTTTAGATGATTTGATTCCCTTTGCATCATTGCTTTTAGAATTTAAAATTCCTCTAATAAAGTGTTCTCTCGAAATGACTTTTAAGTCTCTTTGATTTTCTCCCTCTTTATTTGTATTTACTATTGAAATCAATCCTTCTTCTGCACTTCTTAATACAAGTGGAGAAGGGGTTAATCCTCTTTCTAGTGAAACACTTTGTGGTTCTCCCTTTGAGTCAAGTGGATATACCCTAGCAACATTAGATCCACTAGTGGATTCTGCATGAATACCTTGGTTGTTAAAGGCAAATAAGTCTGGGTCTTGGTCTAGTGATGTAATATTTTTATCTTTTCTGTTTTGAATAATAGCTGCTGGATTAAATTTATCTATACCATGTTCTCCACCAATACCCTTGTTCAAGGTTCCAGGAATTTTCGGTTTACCATCATCATCATAACCTTCCATTGTTTTTGATTTTGAACCCTCTTCCCAGGCCCATTTATCAAGGATTGGTTCGTGGTTCCAATTCCCAGCAAATCCCATTAGAGGCATCGACAAAGAAGGTTGGAAGTTTATTTTCTTCCCGTTAGAGTTTAGAGCTTCCATTTCTTCCACTGACTCAAAATGAATAAATGATTCTACAAATTTATTTTTGTCTTTAGCCTCTCCAACATTTATAACCGCATTCAAATCAAAGCTAGAATTTGCGCCTATAGTGAAAGTATCATGCTCAAATGTGATATTTGCTCCTTTGATTTTTTCTGGATGGATTTCTGGAACAATTTGCTTCCCATCTGGAGATTTTTCATCTTTATATGTTTCATCCAGTTTTAATCTGTCAGTTAGAGAATCTGTAGTTATCGCTGATGCTGAAACTTTAAAGGTTAAAGGTCTGTCTGATGTATTGTGAAGCTTAACTGTAAAATATTTTTCTTCTCCTTTTATTTCTTTAAGAGAAATAGAACCATAAGAGTTTACCAAACCTTTAGAATCCTTGTTTTTGAAAGTCGCTACAACTTCATTTCTCAAAGCATTGGCAACATTAATTAGCCCTGCTCCCTGTTGTCTAGGTGATGCAAAGTATTGGCTTTTTTCTTTCCAAGACGTTGCGTCCATCATAGGTCGCGCAGTATTTTGTAAAGCAATTTTTGTAAGACTTGTAAGGTCTATTTTGTCATCTCCCTCAAGATTTTTCAATACAGGTCTTTCAAGCATTTCCTTTAACTTCGGTCTAATCAAAACAGTAGAAGCTGCTACGATTGGAGTTGCCATACTAGTTCCTGACATATAGCCATAAGTTGATTTCCCATTAATGACATTGAGAGTAGATTTAATGTTTTTACCAGGTGCTGAAACATCGGGTTTTAAAAGTAAATCTACTCTTGGCCCCCAAGATGTGGATCCTGCTGGAACGATGATATCTTCTTTATAGAGTTCTTTGTCTGTGTCAGGTGCAAACTTAAAGTCAATCTCTTTTTCGTCACCTACATTCGGTTTGTTGGAATTAAAACTTTCCATATCAATTGGATAGTATTGCTCCAATTTATCTTTAAAATCTTCTTTATTATTTCTTTTGACTTCAGTTTTTTTATCAGGATTAATCATGTTCCATAGCTTTACACCATCATCTCCTGAAATTGAAAACACTTGACTTTTAGTACCTTCATCCGCTTCATATCCCATAGCTGGAAGCTCTGTCCAATTATCTCTATTGTAGTAATTGACAGTATTTACAACCATAATGGCGCGTGCGCCCTTATCCGTAGCTTTTTTAAAAGCATTTTTTAAATCCTTTGTATAAATTCTATCCATTACTGCAATTTTGCCCTTAAGATCCAAACCTATCAAATCTTGGTCTTGGCCCTTGCCTATATATACAAATTTCAATTTACTAGGAGCTTTTGAACCATCTTCATTTGTTGTGATTTTATTCTTATCGAAAAAGGCCCCTATATTTCTGTATTTAAAACTTTCTCCACCTATGTTAACTTTATCAAACTCAACTGTTTGATTTTTAGCAGATGCAACCGCTATCGCATCTTCATGTGCTGCTGTTCGCGTTACATTTCCAGTGTCGGTCATTTTCAGATGATTATTTGCCACTAAATCCCAAGAAGAACTTGAAGCAGAAGTCGCATAGTTACCCGTAGCGACAACCATTGGAATGCCTGCTTTTCTTAATGCTCTAATAGCTTGCCAATATTTCTCACCTACAAGACCTGTTCCTGTAAAACCAGATGATACCGAAACAACATCAACGTTGTGTTTGATAGAATCTTCAATAGCATGAAACATTGTTTCATCCCCTGCGAACCCAGATCCTGCGTCAGAGTACATTTTATAAGAGAAGATCTGTGCATTAGGTGCAATTCCATCTATGCCATTAAAGTTCTTGATGTCTTTTTCAGTATCATTTCCAGCAAGAATCCCTGCAATATGCATCCCATGGGGATCAAAATAATCACTTCCATCATCAGCTCTTTCTACGGTAATTTTACCACCATTATAATAATTAAAAGCATGAGGAATTTTATCACTCAACCAATAATTTTTATCAGTGCCTTTTAAGTCTTCTTTTTTAAATCTCATTGAGGCTTTGGCATCATCATCAATCCTCATGGCCTTATGCCTATAATCTGTCCCGGTATCGATATTTGAAATGACCATACCTCTACCATCAAAGTTTTTCCCAAATTGAGCATTAATGGCCTTTAGGTAATCGATAGCCTCCTCAACTCCAATTTCCTTTCTGGCATGATTCATCATGGGTTGGACTTTTTGTGCCCTTTCAACCGATGAGATACCTTCTATGTGTTTAATTTTGTCCAAGTTATCTGGAGTTGTTTCTATGGCACTACCGTTAAAAATTCTATCATAAGTATATAAAACTTTTGTATTCTTAAGACTGGATAGTCCCTTGATTGCTTTTTCTCTAGACTCTTCATCTTTAAATTCAGCAATATAGACAAGTCTATCCTCTTTTTTGGGACTTTCTGAGTCTTTACTTGCAGACGAGTCCGCTTTATCTCCTTGGGATTGATTGGAATTTTCTTCTTTGCTTGTTGCTTCTTCATTGCTAGTGCTATTGTCTATCACAGGATTTTTACTAACAACTTCTTTTTCCTCAATAATTGTTGTTTTCTTTTCTTCAGTATCCTTTGAAGCTTCTATAGCATGATGAATCTCTTCATGTTTCTCTTTATTTTCTGTTTCCTTATCTACTACTACTTTTTCTTTATCAGAGATATTTAAAGCATCTTCAGAGCTAGATATATCTGCTAAGACTACCTTATTAGGGGCATAGGCTGCTAAAATAACTGCAGCTGTGGTTAATGACAATACTGTACTTTTTTTCATTTTAATTCCTTACATATTTATTTAACTTCCAATAGATAGAAAACTTTAACTTTGCTAGCCTTTGTTATAAAAAGTTTTACTAAGTATTATCTAGGAAATAGAGTAGTACATTTATATATAATTGTTAGCTCTCCATAAAAATAGTATATCATTTTTTAAATTTAAGTCAAGAAAAATTAATATGTGTTAATTTATTTTTTAATACACATTAAAAATATAGAGTCAAAAACTTTCGTAGTTAGCTGGGGTACATTGTCAGAACATTCACACCATCAAAAATAGTAGCAATCAAATTGAACCACTACCAAAATCACAAAGTCAAACATCATTGATGAAATATCAGCGCTATTAAACAATATAAATAACCGCTAAGAATAAGACTTAACCCCAAATCATTCATACCTCTCTCAACTAGATGTAACTTACAAAACCCCTGACCTCATGAGCCACTTTCTTCCTCCTCATGAGGCCAGTTTTACTTTCTGCTGTTCCAGTATCGTTTTTCCTCGCTAGATTTCCTCAAAAGGACAGACTCCTCCCTTGGTGCGTCACACGATTTTTTCATCTCGACTGTTCTTTAATGCATCATTAACGACGCTTTTCTTCTAGGTGGTTCATAAGGAACAGGAAGATTCAGGTTGACTTTTCTAATCCTAGAATAAAGTGCTGAAAACAATTCGGAATAGGCATAGAGACTAGACAATTTGAGGAGCTGCTTGCGTCCTGTTCGAACACATTTTCCTACCACGTGAAGAAAAAGATGGCGGAAGCGTTTGATTGTTAAAGTTTGGAAGTCACCTCCAGCTAGATGTTTGAGAAAAAGATAGAGATTGTAGGCGATACAGCTCATCATCATACGAACTTCGTTTTTGATTAAGGTTGAACTATCCGTTTTATCGCCAAAAAATCCCTCCTTCATCTCCTTGATGAAATTCTCGGCTTGACCACGTCCACGATAAAGCTGAAACTGGTCTTGGCTTGTTCCACTCGTCATATTTGTAACGAGAGAAATAACATCGTAGAACAAGTTTCCTTCTTTTCGTTCAGAGAACTGGCAGACACGACGCTTGTGCGACCAAGATCCTGCTTGATAGAGAGTTTCTGAGTAGGCGGAGTGGGGCAAGATGGTTAAGTCCTCATCCTGTGGGCAAGGGAGGGAAAGGTCTCCAAGACGGTTCAGAACAGTATTTTTCTTGAGTTTTATGAGGTAGTATTGCCCTGTTTTTTCAATTAAATCGTATAATTTTGGGGTCGCAAAGCCACTATCCATTCGAAAGAGAAGTTGATTAAACCGTTCTAAAACAGGTGTGATAAAGCTGTCTGCCTCTTCAGAACAATAACGATTACCAGGACGAAGCTGGGCATTGAAACAATAACCTGTCTTCCCCTCGAAAGCATAAAGAGGATGATAGCCATGAGCACAATAGTGGGCGTTATAAGCAACACCTTCTTGCTTGCCATAAGTTGTGAAATGGGTAGAATCGATATCTACAATGAGTTGGTTTAGCTGGTGAAACTGTAAAAAGAATTCGACCAATTCAAGGTTGAGGCATCGCAAACTATGGACTGTTTCCTCGTCAGTTCTGGAAAGAAAACGGGATAAGGTTGGCTGTGAAGCAAGCTGCCCTCCTTCCAACAATTTTGGAAAGTAGGCAT
The DNA here is from genome assembly GCF_013277425.1 of Streptococcus sp. 79. Classification (NCBI taxonomy): domain Bacteria; kingdom Bacillati; phylum Bacillota; class Bacilli; order Lactobacillales; family Streptococcaceae; genus Streptococcus; species Streptococcus sp. 79. The sequence continues at coordinate 32,285 of NZ_VMMW01000014.1, read as the reverse complement.
CAGCTGACAATTCTTTACAAGCATAGTCCGTTCCATAGCCTGTTAACAGTTGAAAGAGGAACTGGACAAGGATATCTGAATCCGAATAACGACAGTAGCGGCGTTGGTCATTCGTTACTAAATACTTAGAAATCCGCTCTTTTAGTTTCAACTGGGAAAAAAGTTCCTGAAAAAAGATAAGACCACCATACTGGGTTAAATGACCTCCATCGAAAGATAGTTGGTAAAAAGACTTGTTTTGGAAGTGATGATTTGGTAAACTGTTCATGTGAGTTTCCTTTCTTTTTGTGTTTTTTTCTACACTTATACCATAAAGGGGAAACTCTTTTTTGTCTAGTAAAAAACACCCATTGGGTGAAAAAAGAAACCATCCAGGATCTAAGCTAAGGCAAGGATTCTGGAGGGTTTTTAGATTAGGGGTGAATAATTGGGGTTAACGGTTATTTATACATATCTATTTTTTCAAATCTTCAGTCATATGTTCACCTGTGACCTAGGCTTTACGAGTGCCTTGCTCTACCAACTGAGATAAATCGGCGATTACACTTACAGTATAGCACTCTGAGAATAGATGTCAAGGAATTTTCATCTCTATTAGAAAAAGCCTGTCCTAAGACAAGGCTTTGAGTTTCTTCATCTTAGGATCCAGCACTTTCATAAGAATCCAAGCCCCTGTCCCATAGTTTCAAGGAAATACCAAAAAAGACAAGGGAAATCAAAATCAAACCTCCAATGTTAAAGAGTACATCCTTGTCCTGCAAAAAATAGCTAGCAGGATAGTAGGCCGTAAAGGCAAAAGGCACGATAAAGCTAATCAACCAACGAAGAAGAGAATTGTAAATCGAAATCGGATACTTTGCAAAATCATTAAACATATAGAAAATGTAAATCATAGCCCCTGACTGCTTGGTCCAAAAAGCGATGCTGGCTGTCGCGATTTTAAGAGAAGTATAAATCAAGGTCGCAAAAGGAATACAGACTAGGAAAAGCAGGAATTTTGGAAGAGTCCAAGCAATGCTGGTCATGGTTGTTCCCAATAAAATACCACCGACCAAGAGTTCGCCTAAGGCATCAATCTGAAAGGTCTCAACCAAGATGTGAAAGAGAGGATTGATAGGACGAGTCAGATACTTATCAAATTCTCCTTTTCGCACCAAGCGTTGCCCCAGTGCCCAGAGATTGTCAAAAAAGAGATGGTCCAAGCCCTTAGGAATCAAGGAAAAACCATAGATAAAGGCAATTTCTTGAAAAGTCCAACCTTCTAGGGATGGGATGTGTTGAAAGATGACATTGAGAAATAAGAGATTCAGGCCTTGAGTCAGAAAGACTCCCAAGACACCAACCACAAAATCCACCTTGTATTCCATGATTTGCTTGATGTATTGTCTGATAAAAATCAGATGCATGCGTTGATATTTTTTCATACTAACCTCCTTGAATGGTGATAAAGGACTGGACTCGTTTCCAAATCAACTGAGACAAGCCCACCATCACTAAGAGCCAGAAAAACTGCAAAGCGAGTGCCTGAAGCATCTGATTAGCATCGTATTTCCCAACAATAATCATGACTGGGGTATAAATCAAGGATGAAAAAGGCAGGAAGGACAGAATATCTGCAACAACCTTTGGAAAGAAAGCCAAGGGAATCAAACTTCCAGACATAAAGGCCACTATGGAAGTCTTGAGTAGATTGGAACCCCAAAGATTTTTAAACACAAAGGCTGAAAATCCAAAGCAAATATTAAAGAAAAAGTTAATCAGATAAGCCAAAGTTAGGCTAAAGAGATAAAGGACAGTTAATCCCAGCACTTCTACAATCCCTTGCCCAGATAAGATTTTCATCAAAACAATGACACTTAAAAATGGAAGGCCAACGCTGATAAAAATCAACCACTTGGAACCAAGCTCGGTGAAAAGATAGGAGGCCGCAAAATGCACTGGTCGCAACAAACGCATGATAATGGAGCCATCCTTGACCTCCTCCCCAATCATAAAGGACGAATCGGATCTAGTCAGAAGATTGGTCACAAAACTCATGATGATGTAGAGGGTGATATCCGCCATACTGAAGCCCTGAATCAAAGACTCTTGCGAAGAATCAAAGACAGCCTTCCAGAGATAAAAGGCCACAAAAGCCCCCATGACATCGCCAATCCGATAGAGAATAAAGTTGACTCGGTAAGTAATCAACTCCTGAACCCCTGCATTGACAAAGGGTTTATAACGTCTCCACAATTTGATCATCCTAGAGCTCCTTTCGGTAGAAGCGACGGATAATATCCTCAATATCCGTATCCACCATCTTCAAATCGCGGATTTCAAAATCAGACAGGGTTTGCTTGATAATGTCAGCTGACTGGTAGCGAGAACTATCAAATTCAATGTTGAGGCTGTTTCCTTGTCTATCAATGGTCATATCAGACAGACCTTCATAGTGAGAGACGAGATGACTTTGACCTGGTAGCAGTTCAAAAGAGAGAGTCTTCATCTTACCAAAGGTATCCTTGAGTTGGCTCACCGTTCCATCAAAAATCTCTTTCCCCTTGTCAATCATGAAAATCCGATCACAAAGTTGCTCAATATCACTCAAATCGTGAGTGGTCAAAAGAATGGTAGTTTCTTCCTCTTGATTGATCTGAGTAATTGCCCGACGAATATTATCCTTAACCGAAACGTCCAAACCAATGGTCGGCTCATCTAAAAAAAGAACCTTGGGATTGTGGAGCAAGGAGGCCGCAATATCCGCCCGCATCCGTTGTCCCAGTGAAAGAGTCCGCACGGGATCCTTGATAAAGTCCTTCAAATCCAAGACTTCATTCAAAAAGTCCATACGCTTATGAAAGAGCGAGTCTGGCACATCATAAATCTCTTTTAAGACAGTGTAGGTCTCTTGCAGAGCCAAATCCCACCATAGCTGGGTGCGTTGTCCAAAGACTACGCCAATATCTTTGACATAATCTTGCCGATTGTCCTGGGGAATCTTGCCGTTAATCCGACAAAAACCAGATGTTGGTTTCAAAATTCCTGTCAGCATTTTAATGGTTGTCGACTTCCCAGCACCATTTGCCCCGATAAATCCTAAAATCTGCCCTTTTGGAACCTCAAAGGTCAAATCCTTGACCGCTTCAAAGGTCTGCTTTTCAGGATGAATAAAGGAGCGCAAAGCCCCCTTCAAGCCCGGTTCCTTAACAATCTTCACAAAATGTTTCTGAAGATGTTCCACTTCTATCATTGCCATATCTATCTCCCTATCATAAGGAATAGCAACATTGTGTTTTTAACTACAAATATTCTAAATCCTTACTTTCTACACCTTCTACATTTTATTACTACAGAAGGCTTTATACCAACCTATTATAGTCCAATAAAAAACAGAATGCAAGCGTTTGCCTATGGATTGTGAAATTAGGATTTCTCTCATAAAATAATACTTTTAATCAAAAATTCAGTTGAATAGTTTAAATTACCAACCTACTCATCTTCTCACCAGAGGGCGGTATTAACTTTGATCATAAAATCGGATACTCCCTCTATCCAGAAAATATGCTCAGAATGATTGTCTCTAAACAATACCTGCTCTTTTACCTCATTCATGAAAAAGAAGTCCATACCCTGAGAATTATCAACTCACGCACCGACTACCTAAACCAACTCGACCACCTCTTTCGTACATGTAGGAAACTATTTTCCTCACAAATAATCTCATTATAAAATCCAATAAATTTTTTTAGCTCACTTGAATATTTTCTTTGTATCGTTTTATCAGCTTCAATCTGATTTAGACTTGTTACCTTGGAACGACTTGAAATAACCTTTGTAAAATAACACTTAAGACTTTCATCATCTCGTATAAATTTTTCAATAGTGATATAAAAAGCTTTCATATTCTGTTTGTAATCAGATATTAATTGATTAATTTTATCATTCTGATGAAGATTCGATACCATAATATATAGCGGATTGAAATAAGATGAGAACAAATTGATTGGAAAAGTAAAATTAATTTCTATAAATGTTTTAGCAATTGTTTCATACTATTTTAGATTCAGTCTACTATACATAAACTAACCTCCTCATTATTAGCAAGGCTTCTACTGATTATAACCTAATTCTTAGACTACTTCAAGACTAACTGTCCAATAATAATCTACAGATAAATCATCCACTCTTAATCAAATTTTATTCAATCCATCTACTCATTCCCAAAAGGTTGCTGTATAATGCAAGACATTTTTCTTACAGCTTTTACTTTTCCTTACCCTCAATTTAGTGAGCTAATAAATTATTCTTCTTCAAAAGGTTGAGATTTATCTAGTAACTCTAAAACATTAATGGTAGGTAGCAACATTGCTTCACTGCTATCAATTGCCGAAACTATTGAAACAATAGAACGTAAATAAGGATAAAGAATAGCAGTACCATTTACGTATAGAATATCGGTGATATTTTCATCTATATTTATTTCAAAATATCCTATTACAGTTACAGATATTTTTTTCATGGCATCTTTGTCAACTAAAGAAACACTAAGTTTTACGGCTCCATGACTATAATCATCTGTATGACCAACCTTAACTATGGGATATAATATATCGAAGGTAAATGTGAACAAATTGATTAGGGAATTTAAACCAACTTCTAACAATGTGTTATACTCAATGAAAATCAAAGAGCAAACTAGGAAACTAGCCGCAGGTTGCTCAAAACACTGTTTTGAGGTTGTGGATAGAACTGACGAAGTCAGTAACCATACTCACGGCAAGGCGACGTTGACGTGGTTTGAAGAGATTTTCGAAGAGTATTAGAAAGCTCGATGGACTATTCCAGATTTATTCCACTAGATTTTGAAATCAAAAAAAGTTGAGACATAGCGTCTTCAACTTTTTTACATTACTTTAACTACTGATTAAAGTGAGTTTACGTCAACTTTGATACCAACACCTTGAGTAGTTGTGATAGTCAAGTTTGTTACGTAAGTTCCTTTAGCTGTAGCTGGTTTTGCTTTTTGGATTGTTTCGTTGAAAGCTTTGAAGTTTTCAACCAATTTTTCAGCTTCAAATGATACTTTACCGATGATTGCTTGAACGTTACCTGCACGGTCAGCACGGTAAGTGATTTTACCACCTTTAGACTCTTCAACTGCTTTAGCAACATCCATTGTTACAGTACCAGTTTTAGGGTTTGGCATCAAGTTACGTGGTCCAAGGACACGTCCAAGACGTCCAACAAGAGCCATCATATCAGGTGTAGCGATAACTACGTCGAAGTCCAACCAACCGTCGTTGATTTTAGCAACAAGGTCATCTTCACCAACAAAGTCTGCACCAGCAGCTTTTGCTTCTTCAGCTTTTGCACCGCGTGCGAAAACAAGAACGCGTGAAGTTTTACCAGTACCGTTTGGCAATACCATTGCTCCACGGATTTGTTGGTCAGCTTTTTTAACGTCGATGTTCAAGTTGTAAGCAACTTCTACAGTTGCGTCAAATTTTGCAAAGTTAGTTTCTTTTGCAAGTGCTACAGCTTCTTCTACGCTGTATGCTTTTGTGCTGTCGATTTTCTCAAGAGCAGCACGAAGTTGTTTGCTTTTTTTAGCCATTTTCTATTCTCCTTGTAAGTGGTTCAATCGATTTTCATCTCCCACGTCACTCCTCGAAATGATGAAGTCTTGCGGGTTTTCAGTCTATTACTTTCCTTTTCCTACGGCCTTAAGTTCCCTTGCTGTACCCAAGTACAAGTATCAGTCACTTGCCTAGTATGAAAAGCAACTAATAGACTGCTGTGAGATTTTCTACTGTGTTATTGATTAGTCAACAACAGTGAATCCCATAGAACGAGCAGTACCTTCGATCATACGCATTGCAGACTCTACGTTTGCTGCGTTCAAATCTGGCATCTTAGTTTCTGCAATTTCTTGTACTTGTGCACGAGTAACTGTAGCAACTTTAGTTTTATTAGGTGTACTTGATCCTTTTTCAACACCTGCAGCTTTTTTCAAAAGAACAGCAGCTGGTGGTGTTTTCGTAACGAAAGTAAATGATTTATCTTCGTAAACTGAGATAACAACTGGAATGATCATCCCAGCTTGGTCAGCTGTACGAGCGTTGAACTCTTTTGTGAATCCCATGATGTTGATACCAGCTTGACCAAGAGCAGGTCCAACCGGTGGAGCTGGTGTAGCTTTACCAGCAGGGATTTGCAATTTTACAAGTTTTTCGACTTTTTTAGCCATTTTTAAATCCTCCTTTGTGGTTTTGGCGGTAATTAGAGATTTTTACCTCCCACAAGTATGCTTTTCACATACCCATCTATTATACACTATTTATCTGGAATTGCAAGAGAAAAGTTTATTTTTTAATCGACGTAATCTCCGCCTTCAAAGCCGTAATACTCTTCCAAACTGAGACCACTTGCAGCAATTTCTTTAGCTTCTTTTCCTACATAACGCAGGTGCCATTCCTCAGCCATATAGCCTGTTTCCTTTTCCTTGCCTTTGAGATAACGGACAACAAAGCCATAATCAGCTGCATGATCCAAGAGCCATTGGGCTGCTTTTTCTTCTGTCACCAAATCACCATCAGTCCCAATCACATCAAAGGCCAAGCCTGTCTGGTGTTCGCTATAGCCAGGACGGGCAGAGTAACGGTCAGCTGCTGCCTTTCCATCTTGGTTGACATAATCTTGATAGAGCTTGGTCTGAGTTTCATAACTTCTAAAACCACTGTAATGATCACTAATAGGGAAACCTGCCTCTTGCATCGCTTTGATGAGTTTGACCAACTCAGCCTTGGCTGTTGGATTTTCCCCCGGATTATAGTCTTTCGACAAAGGATAATGTTTATTGGCTACGATGATTTCATCGTATTTGCCTTGGATGCTGTAGTAATCACCTTTATTGACCACTTCTGCTTTTTTCTGGGCAGCTCCTTGAGACTTACTTCCAACTGTTCCATCAGCTTTAGCAGTTTGTTCTGTTTTAGCTGCTCCATCTTCATTTTTTGCTTTTTCTTGTGAACAAGCTGCTAGACTCAAGGCTAGCAAGGCTGTCAAGATAAGGTATCTTTTTTTCATTTCTACTCCTTTATTTCTAATAGGTTATCTAGTTCTGACGATAAACATTCGACTAATCTTTTAATCTCATCCGTTTTTACTTGGTATGTTTCTGCTGTCATTTCTTCAAAGGGAACCCACCAGACTGGACCACGACCTTTAAGACCGTGGCCATTCATATCACCTGTCCGTCGTGGAAACAGATGCCAATGAAGATGGGCATCGCCATTTCCTAGCAGTTCGATATTCATTTTCTCAGCAGCAAATGCCTTGGCAACTGCCTCTTGGACTAGACTCATTTCTTCGAGAAAACGGAGTCTTGTTTCCTTTTTCAAATGGTGCAATTCGGTGACATGTTCCTTGGCTAGAAAGAGACTATAGCCTGCAAAATACTGGTGGTCTCCAATCACAAGATAGCCTGTTTCCAACTCTTTGACAAAATAGGGATTTTCTCCCTTCTTGATGAGCTCAATTCTCTGGCATATAAGACACATATTAGTCTACCAACGCGCTCTTAATGTAAGCATCAACCATACGCTCTGTTGCGACCACCGAGTCAATATGAGTACGCTCATAAGAATGACTAGACTCGATACCCGCGCCAAGGAGGGCGTGTTTGACCTCTGCCCCTGCGGACATGGCCGCTGAAGCATCCGAACCATAAAATGGATAGATGTCCAGCTTAAAAGGAATATCTTGCTCTTTCGCCAAGGTCACCAAATGTTGACGGAAGTCATAGTGATAAGGGCCTGAGGCATCCTTGACACAGATAGACACTGTGTACTCATCTGTTTGCTGGCCATCGCCCATAGCTCCCATATCAACAGCCAGATATTCGACTACCTGAGCAGGAATATTAGAGTTAGCCCCATGTCCCACTTCTTCAAAGACTGAAAAGGCAAAATGGGTTGTTACGGGCAATTCAATCTTCTCTTCCTTATAAATACGAAGGAGATTAAGCAAAATCGCTGCGCTAACTTTATCGTCCAAATGACGAGACTTGATAAAACCTATCTCTGTCACGACTGTTCGTGGGTCAAAGCTGATAAAATCACCGATCTCAATCCCCAAGGCACGAGTTTCTTTTTCACTAGTTACTTTGGCGTCCAAACGCACTTCCATATTGTCTTGCGTGCGTTCTGCAGTTCCTGCATCCTTGTAGACATGGCAAGAAGTTTGGTGGATGAGAATGCTTCCCGATACCTTTTGACCTGTGCTAGCTACATGAACGGTACAGTTTTCTCCTTCAATCATATTCCAAGGAAAACCACCAATACGGTCCAATTTGAGACGGCCGTCTGGTTTGACAGCACGGACAATAGCACCAAGCGTATCTACATGGGCAGTCACATAGCGTTGTTCCTCATCATTTTGACCTTTAATAGTTACATTAACACCGCCCTTGGCTGTGCGAACCGGCTGGTAACCAAAACCTTCTAAAGTTTTGACTAAATAGTCCGAAATCTCACGAGTGAAGCCTGTTGGCGATGCAATAGCTGTTAGTTCTTTGATATATTCTACTGTTTGATTCATTTCTTCACCTCTTTTGCTACCTATTATAACACATTTATCATCGGATAAAAAAAGAAAACCACTCCTGTAGACTTGACTACAAAAGTGATTTTAGTAATTATTCCATTTCAAAAACATCGCTTTCTTGCTTGTTTGGTAGAACCAATGAGAGCAAGATTCCAACGATGGCTGGCACCAACCATGGGAGTGAGGCCTTGGCAAAAGGAAGAACGCTAACAAGATTTGCAAAAAATTCAACCTTAAAGGAGCTTCCTAGTACGCTTGCAATGCCAATAGCTGTAACAACAGCAATTGTCAACTGCATACCTGGTTTTGAAAGAGCCACGAATTTGTTGACAATGACAATCATAACGATGGCAATGGTGATTGGGTACAAGATAACCAGTACAGGGATTGAGTACTTGATAATCGCATCAAGACCCAAATTGGCAATGACAAATCCAATCAAGGTAAAGGCTGTCGCATAAACCTTGTAGCTGATTTGTGGGAAACGCTCATTAAAGAACTCAGCTGTTGACACAATCAAACCAACAGTTGTTGTAAAGCAGGTTACGGTAACCATAGCTGCAAGGAAGAGTTGAGCTGTTGAGCCAAATATTTCTTGAGTGGCTTGTGACAAGATGTAAACACCTGGTGTTCCACCCTTCATAGCCTCAGCTGGTACTGGGAAATGATTTCCAAGGAATCCTAAACCAATGTAAAGAGCACTGAAGGCAAGGGCTACAACGATACCAACCACCCAAATAGTCGAAATGTATTCTTTCTTACTTGAAAATCCAAGTTGTTTCAAGGTTTGAACTGCGATTACGCTAAAGGCAACTGAAGCAAGGGCATCCAAGGTATTATAACCTTCTAGGAAACCTGTACCAAAGGCAGAAGCTTGATAAGCAGCTGAAGCAGCTTGAGGACTTGTTCCACCGTATTTGATAGCTCCTAAAACAACCAAGATAACGATCAAAATCGCAAAGACTGGCGTTAAAATACGTCCAATGCGGTCCAAGATTTTTGATGGATTGAGCGAAATTAGATAGGCTGCTGCAAAGTAAAGAACCGTAAAGACAATCAAACCAAGACCTTTATTTGCATCCGACAAAAGGGGGCTAATCCCTACTTCGTAAGCTGTTGTAGCTGTACGTGGGATAGCAAAGAATGGACCGATTGACAAGTAAAGAACTGAGAGGTAAAGAGTCGCGAACCAAGGCGCTATCTTCGTTGAAATCTCATAGATATATCCTTTAGGATTTAGCGTTCCAATAATAAGGGTCAAGACGGCGATACCGACACCTGAAAAGACAAAACCTGCGATGGCAGGAAGAAAATGTTCTCCAGATAGAGCACCTAGAGAAGGCGGAAAAATCAAGTTCCCCGCACCAAAAAATATTCCAAACAGGAGCAAACCTGTTAGGGCACCTTTTTTAGCCATGTAAATCTCCTTCATATTTATAAAATACTAACCTAGTATATCATGAATAGGAGTATGAAAAAAGCTTCATGAAGTAAATATTGAATGTTTTCAAGATTCTTAAAAATAAGAATTATCTAAAAATAATTTTCTCCTACCTAAATCACACCAAGTAGGAGAAAATTCTTATGTTTAGAGTTCTTCAAAGGCAGTCATACCACCTTAGACATTGATAACCTCATAACTTTGTTCAGCTAGAAATTGGCAAGCACGCGCCGATCTCATTCCATATTTACAAATAACATAATGTAACTGGTCCTTGTCCAATTGATCATAGGTATCAGTCAGTTGACTCAGAGGAAGATTCTGAGCACCTTCTAAATGAAGAGCTTCAAACTCATCCACTTCTCTCACATCCACTAAAGAAAGTTGCTCATTTTGGTAAAGCTGGTAAAATGCGTCAAAGGTTATTTCTTTCATTCTTTTTCTCCTAATGCTCTTCGAAAATCTCTTCAAACCACGTCAGCGTCGCCTTACCATAGGTATGGTTACTGACTTCGTCAGTTCTATCCACAACCTCAAAACAGTGTTTTGAGCTGACTTCGTCAGTTCTATCCACAACCTCAAAGCAGTGTTTTGAGCTGACTTCGTCAGTTCTATCCACAACCTCAAAGCTGTACTTTGAGCAACCTGCGGCTAGCTTCCTAGTTTGCTCTTTGATTTTCATTGACTATAAAATGGTTTTAATTCTTTTTTTCAAATCTGGCACCACTTCTGACTCAAACCAAGGATTTTTGGCCATCCAGATTTGATTTCGTGGTGAGGGGTGAACTAGTGGAAAATAGGTTGGCAGATAGTCTTTATAGTGTTTCACCCTCTCCGTTACCTTCCCACTGATTTTCTCCTGTAAATAGTAGGCTTGGGCATATTGCCCAATCAAGAGGGTTAACTGAATATCAGGCAATTCCTGTAAGAGCTGCGGATGCCATTTTTCTGCAAAACCAGTTCGCGGTGGCAGGTCGCCTGACTTACCATGCCCTGGAAAGTAGAAATCCATAGGCAAAACAGCAAAATAACCTGAATTGTAAAAGGCATCTTCATCCACACCTAGCCAGTCTCTCAGGCGGTCACCACTCTTATCCTTCCAGTAAAGGCCTGCCTCCTGTGTTTTAAGCCCCGGTGCTTGACCGATGATATTGATGCGAGCAGTCTTTGGTGCTGCAAAAAGAGGCTCGATGCCACGCTCTGTATAGCTAGCATTCTGCGGATCCGCCATGATAGCCTGCTTGATTCTTTCAATTTGAGACATCTACTTTCCCTCCAAAAAGAAGTCCAAGCATACAATCTCAGACTTCTATCGTTTTATTTGATCAATTCATAAATAGCTTTGGCATAGATTGCTGCTGCTCGGAAGAGATCATCCAAGGCGATAAATTCATTGGCTTGGTGCATGGTGTCAATTGAGTCTGGGAACATAGCACCATAGGCAACTCCGCGCTCTAACAAGCGACCAAAGGTTCCACCACCGATAACTTGCTCGTGACCTTTAAGGCCAGTTTGTTTTTCATAGACATTCAACAAGGTTTGCACAAGTGGATCTTCCATTGGCACATAGTGAGGCGTGTGACCATGTTCTGATAGACTGACAGAAGCAACTGGCAAGTTTTCTAGGATTGACTTGATTTGTTCTGGACTTGTTCCTTTTGGATAGCGGATATTAAGGGCAATGGTATTATCAGCACTTGTTTCATCGAAGCGGAAGACGCCAGCATTCATAGAAAGAGCACCCATCTTTTCATCCACATGAGCAATCTTGAGATTTTCACCCTCATGATCGTTCAATAGAATTTTACCTGCGATGTCAAGGTAGTCTTTGGCTGGACCAGCAAAGCCAAACTGGCTGAGGAAGAGGGCAAGGTAAGTTGCGCCATTGACACCTGAAGCAGGCATAGCACCATGGGCTGATTTACCAATGATCGTCACCTTGTATTGGCCAGCTTCTTCTTGGAGTTCTCCTCTAAGTTTGTGTTCTGCAACAAAGGCATCTAGTTTAGCTTGCAAGTCAGCTAAATCACCTGAAACGACTGCTGTTGCTGATTCTGGTACCATGTTTTCACGTAAACCACCTGTAAAGCTGTGAAGACGGGCAGCACCTGTATTTTCTCCTGCAAAGTGGAGGTATTCCGTGATATTTCCTTTTTCACCATTGATGATTGGAAATTCAGCATCTGGTGAGAAACCGAAATCTGGTTTGGCAAGTCCTACGTGCTCAAAGTAGTAGTCCATGTCTGCCCAACCTGATTCTTCGTCTGTTCCAACGATGAAGCGAACTTTCTTAGAAGTTGGAAGGCCCAATTCTTTGATGATTTTCAAACCATAGTAGCAAGCTGTTGTAGGTCCCTTGTCATCTGAAGCCCCACGCGCATAAAGGCGACCATCTTTGATAGTTGGTGTGTAAGGGTCTGTGTCCCAACCGCTACCAGCAGGCACCACATCCATGTGGGCAAAGATTCCGAGAACTTCTTCTCCATCACCAAACTCAAAATGTCCTGCGTAGTTATCGACATTCTTAGTTGGGTAGCCATCACGGTCTGCGATTTCAAGGAATTTCTCCAAGGCTTTTACTGGACCAGGCCCAAATGGATGTTCAGCATCAACCTTGCTGTCATCACGTTCTGAATTGATTTCCAAAAGGCTAAACAAGTCAGCCAAGAGGTCTTCTTTGCGTTTTTCTACTTCTGCTGTAAAATCAATTGCTGTCATTTTTTCTTCTTTCTATCTTTTCTCGATGATTTCATCTACTGGCAAGCGGTAGCTTGGTTCCAATTTTTCGTCTGTATAACCCACTGTGATCAAGAGTTCTGGGCGGAAGCGGTTTTCGATTTCCAAAACTTCGTTGACTTTTGATTTGTCAAAACCAAGGATAATGTTGGAACCAATCCCTTGGTCTGTAAGAGCAAGAACCAAGTTCATAGCAACCAAACCTGCATTGAGGGCTAGGTAGTCGCTGACTTGTTGCTCACTGTAACGGGCAAACTCAGCTGGCAGATTTTTCATAAAATATTGAAGTTGCTCTTCAGAAAAGTTATTAGCACCACCAACACGGGCAATCTTACGAGCACGTTTGGCTAAGTCCGTATCTGTAAACAAGGCAATGGTTACAGGCGCTGATGATACCTGCTCAAAGTTTGAACCATAAGCCAACTTTGCCAGTTCAGCATTTTTCTCACGTACCACCACAAATTTCCAAGGCTGGCTGTTGTGGGCACTTGGTGCCAAGGTTGCAATTTCGATAGCCGTACGCACATCTTTTGGATCAACTGGCTTATCAGTGAAATGCTTAGTCGCATGACGTTTTTTATTTAATTCAAGAAATTTCATAATCGATTTCCTTTTCTAATTCTACTGCTTCCATTCTACCATAATTTGAAAGAGCTTGCAGGGATTTTTCATGATTAAGTTTTTCTATCACAGACATAAAAGATATATATTGGTTTATCAGGAACATTTCTGATAAACTAGCAAGTACTTTACATTTGAATGGAGACAGTATGAAAAAATTTAGCCTATTACTAGCTATCCTACCATTTTTGGTTGCCTGTGGGAATCAAGCTACACCCAAAGAGACTAGCGCTCAAAAGACAATCGTCCTTGCTACAGCTGGCGACGTGCCGCCATTTGACTACGAAGACAAGGGAAATCTGACAGGCTTCGATATCGAAGTTCTAAAAGCAGTGGATGAAAAACTCAGCGACTACGAGATTCAATTCCAAAGAACTGCCTGGGAAAGTATCTTCCCTGGACTTGATTCTGGTCACTATCAGGCTGCGGCCAATAACTTGAGTTACACAAAAGAGCGTGCTGAAAAATACCTTTACTCGCTTCCAATTTCCAACAATCCCCTCGTCCTTGTCAGCAACAAGAAAAATCCTTTGACTTCTCTTGACCAGATCGCTGGTAAAACAACACAAGAGGATACCGGAACTTCTAACGCTCAATTCATCAATCACTGGAATCAGAAACACACTGATAATCCCGCTACAATTGATTTTTCTGGTGAGGATATTGGTAAACGAATCCTAGACCTTGCTAACGGAGAGTTTGATTTCCTAGTTTTTGACAAGGTATCCGTTCAAAAGATTATCAAGGACCGTGGTTTAGACCTCTCAGTCGTTGATTTATCTTCTGCAGATAGCCCCAGCAATTATATCATTTTCTCAAGCGACCAAAAAGAGTTTAAAGAGAAATTTGATAAAGCGCTCAAAGAACTCTATCAAGACGGAACCCTCGAAAAACTCAGCAATACCTATCTAGGTGGTTCTTACCTCCCAGATCAATCTCAGTTACAATAATACTCTTCGAAAATCTCTTCAAACCACGTCAGCTTTATCTGCAACCTCAAAGCTGTGCTTTGAGCAACCTACGGCTAGCTTCCTAGTTTGCTCTTTGATTTTCATTGAGTATAAGATATACTAAGAGCGATTGGACCAGCCAATCGCTTTTTTAGTTTGCATTGGCTATTTTAGGAAACTCTTACAAAAAATCAAAAAAATTCTTCACATCCTCTACATACCCATGCTTTTCTATTAAGCTGGCTAAAAGTTCCAGATTGTGCCCCTGATAGTTATCGTCACGACGCAGTTCTTCATACATTTCAATAAAGGGAAGCCCCTTGGACTTGGCCAATTCTAACTCAGCCTCGTAATCATAAGCAACTTTACGAAATTGGATATTGACCAATTCCCCATCTTCAACTTCTATCACGGCATACTGGGCACGGTGATTTTTTAACGCCTCCCAATTAAAATAGGGCATGCCAATCGACCCTGGATTGATGATTTGTTGCCCTTGACTTCCATAACGAAGCAACTGCTTGTGAACATGACCATAAACTGCCACGTCCGTTTCCGCATCTAGCAGTTGGTCAAATTTCTCTGTATCATTCTCAACTAGCAAGTCACCACCATAGTTCTTATTTGGCAAATTATGAGAGATAGAAAAGCGCAATCCGTCAATTTCTTTCTTTTCCAGCAAAGGCAAGCTTCGTAGCCAGACAATCGTTGCAGGATCCATTCGCTCCATCAAAAACTGGGTCATGCGCATTGACTGGATTTCTTTCGGATATTCCAAACCATATTCGCCATCCAAGACCTCCAGGACACGATCATCCCAATTGCCTCGAACACTTGCTGTGATAGGAAGGTCCTTTAGCAGGGCGACTAAGTCATTTACGGCCTGGACCAGGAAGAAAAATATCTCCCAGAAGCCAGTATTCACTGACTCCTTGATTTTTAGCATCTGCAATCACTGCTTCTAGCGCCGTCGCATTGCCATGAATATCTGATAAAATTGCAATTTTATGGTTCATTGTGGTTTCCTTCCGTTTGGTAATCTACTCTTTCTTCCGCCACTTGAAGCAAGATTTCTGTTTCCTGCGGGTTCAACTTGGTTTGCACAGCCTCTGCTACTGCTCTTGGTACTCCAACTTCGACAATCTCATCCACACTGGCTTCCTTGATTTTGGTCAGAGACTTGAAGTGCCTCATGAGATTTTGCTTGCGTTTAGGTCCCAGACCATCAATCCCATCCAATTGAGATGAGAAAGAATTTTTGGAGCGCAGTTGGCGGTGGAAGGTAATGGCAAAGCGGTGCACCTCATCTTGGATGCGTTGGAGGAGGAAAAATTCCTGAGAATTGCGAGACAAGTCCACCACCTCAAGCGGATCTCCAAAGAGCAGTTCATGGGTTTGGTGCTTATCATTCTTTTGCAGCCCAGCAATTGGAATATCCAAGCCCAGTTCCTCTTGGATAACCTGCTTAGCGATATTGACTTGACCTTGCCCCCCATCAATCACAATCAAATCTGGAGGAGTCAAAGCCTCACGCTGTACTCGACCATAGCGTCTGCGAATGACCTCTCTCATGCTGGCATAGTCGTCTGGTCCAACAACCGTTTTTATCTTGTACTTACGGTAATCCTTCTTACTCGGTTTACCGTTGACAAAGACCACCATAGCCGAAACAGGGCTAGTTCCCATGATATTAGAGTTATCGAAGGACTCGATACGTACTGGGGTCGGGATTTGGAGCAAACGTCCTAGATTTTCAATAGCTCCTTGGGTCTTCTCGACAGATTTCTCTAGCAGGTTAAATTTCTGCTCCAGACTAACACGTGCATTTTTTATGGCTAGATTGACCAGCTGTTTTTTCTCTCCACGTTGGGGTTTGAGAATCTTGGTATCCACCAAAGCCTTGACAGCTTCTTCGTCAATATCCTGCGGAATCAGTACCTCATTGGGAACTAGGTGAGATTTTTCTTGATAGAATTGTCCTACATAGGTCAAAAAATCCTCATCTGGATCATTGAAGTAGGGGAAGAGATTGACATCGCGCTCGATGAGCTTACCCTGACGGACAAAGAAAACCTGCACACACATCCAGCCCTTATCCACATAGTAGCCAAAGACATCGCGATTTTGGAGATCCTTAGCCATGACCCGTTGCTTGGTTCGAAGCGTTCCAATAGCCTGAATCAGGTCACGGTATTCCGCCGCACGTTCAAACTCCATAGTCTGGGCTGCCGCTGCCATTTTGCCCTTTAGCTCATCAATGATTTTGTTATCCTGCCCTTTCAGAAAATCAGAAACCTCCTGGGCCATAGACTTGAAATAAGTCTCATCCTTCTTACAGATGGTGTGGGCCATGCATTGACCGATATGGTAATAAAAACAGACCTTAGAGGGCGGGTTGGTACACTTACGAAAAGGGAATATCCGATCCAGCAACCGCTTGATTTCATTGGCTGCCCCCACATCGGGATAGGGTCCAAAATAAAGACCTCCGTCCTTTTTGACCTGACGAGTGATAATCAAGCGTGGATAGCGCTCATTGGTGATTTTGATGAAAGGATAGGACTTGTCATCCTTGAGCATGATATTGTACTTGGGCTTGTTTTCCTTGATCAGGTTGATTTCTAGGAGAAGTGCCTCAATATTAGACTCCGTAACAATAAATTCAAAATCCACAATTTCAGACACCAGAGCCTCTGTCTTGGTATCATGACTTCCACGAAAATAGGACCGTACTCGATTACGCAGATTTTTAGCCTTTCCTACATAGATAATGGTGCCATTTTTATCCTTATGAATGTAGCAACCAGGGCTGGTCGGCAAGAGCTCTAGTTTTGATTTAATCAAGTTGTTCATAGTTCCATTATAGCAAAAAAAGTAGGGAAAGATAGTACCCTACTCACTAGTCTCATATATTTTTCGGAGGTTTGCAACATCCTCTTCCTGGATACCATAAAAGGAACCTGCTGGTTGCATGACAGACTTCTCATCTGTATGGTCCAAGCCAATCGCATGACCTAACTCATGTTCTGCCGTATGGACAAGGCGTTCATAGGAGTAGCCATAGTATGGATTGGACAAATAATAATGATTCAACCGCACCGTTACGGACAAGAATTGCCCTGTTAAGAGATTAGTTTGACTTTCCGCCTCTCCTGCCACAGGAGTGCCTCCGTCGTTCATCTCCGTAGCCGTAATATCCGCCTTACTAGACTCAGTCACGAGTTCAAAGTTAAAAGCACCAGTTTGATTCCAGTTCTGGATTGCTTCTAAATAAGCCTCTTGAAAGCGTGAATCCATCTGCGGATCCAGGTAAATACGAGCAGAGGCCTGTGCCCACCTTCCTTCAGAATGCTGGTGACTATCTGTCTGGCTTAACTTAGGCAGTTGCCCTGTTTTCTCCCATTGGTCAATACTTTGTTGACCAATTTTTACTGACCGTTCTGCTTGCTTTAGCGCTCCTTGAAAATCCCCGTTCAGATACCAGAGAAGTCCGAAAGCAAGCACACATAAGAGCACAACTATCCAAACCAGACGCCAAAACAAACGCCACACAAAAGAAAAGAAAGCCCCTATCAAACGAAAAAGCCAGCGCATGTCTCTCCACCTTTCTAGCAAATAAGAATTATTTTACTAAAAGAAGCTAAAAGAAATCTAAATACTGACTTTTTCATCTTAACGTCCTACTATTTTTTTGAGTAACTGGATAGCTTTGTATTTTAAAGGCGATGGATGGTAACGGAAAGTACCCGCTTTGCGTACAATATAGCCATTAAAATTCTGTTTAAAACGCAAAACACCATCACTTCCATCAAAAATCCCTTGAATGCCTAGGAAGTTGTATTTAGGTATTCCACGTTTTATGCTTTCCAACATAACATATTTTTGAAGCAGTGCAGGGGCATAGAACTTATTAAACTCAGTGTAGGAACCACTAAAGAGATAAGTCGTTTCCTGAGGCATATAAACAAATAAACTACCAGCTAAAACAATATCTTCTTCTCCATATTTTTCAATCAAGTCTCGCGCTTCTGCTTTTCGAACTTCAAACGTTTCAAATTGACTAGAATATTCTCTCAGTTGATTTTGTTTTTTCTCAGAATGAGGATTTTTACTCAAATCAAGTCGCAACTTGTCCAATTTTTCTTCTAGTTTACTTTGTTCACCTTGCAATTTGCTCATATACTCCGAAAAATTCAAGCTTGCTATGAGAAACTCCGCTTGTTCTCCAAAAGTATCATAAAAATGCTCATAATATTCTAAACTTTTATCACTATATTCTCTACGTTCAGAGGTTTCTTTTGTTATATTCTTAAAAATCGATAGTTCTTCACGTTTTAACTTTTTCAACCGAATGCCAAAGGTTTCAGCCTTTTTCACCAAGGGTTTACCCTTTTTGCTAAAACTTTTAAGCAAACTCTTTTCAGTTAATTCAGTTAAATCTTTATAGTATAACCAATCTGGTTCTCCACCTGGGTAACCTGTTGTTAAGCCATCAAATTGATAACCTAAATCAGTCAAACCTTGAATAATACTTTTTTTCTCAGCATCTATTGGATTACCTTGGCTATCAAAAGTTTGATAAGTTTCATAAGGTTTTACAAGCAACTCTAATACACCATTTTGCTTGGCATATTCTTTTAACTCTGCATAAAAAACTGGAAGAGCATCTTGTTGGGTATAAATCGGCCCCGAATTGAGTTCCATATGCAGACCACCCAGCATGGGCAAGCTATAAACCAGAGCTGCAACTTGAATTTCTCCTTCTTGTTTCAAAGCAAGATAAACAATTCGAGCCCCTCTTTTTTCTAGCAAATCCCCCATCTGGACAGATTGCATAAAGGAACGAGAAGAAACCTGATCAGAATAAGTCTGAAACTCTTCTTTCGTGAGTGTTGTTAGTGCCATATACTTACTTTCTATGTTTTTTTCTTAATGTTTTACGGAAATCAAGAGCAAGTCTTAACAGAGGATAGAGAGGATGAGTGGGCATTGTAAATTCACCCAAGTATTCTTCAATCGTTGGATTAAATTTTTCCTTAAAATGATAAAGTCCACCATTGAGAGAGTTTTCAACACCACCTAAATTTTGCCAGACCATACCTCGCTCAAAGGCATAGCGAGCCGTTTCATACCATGTTAAAATTGGTGCATTGTAACGTTTAAAATCATCATCCATACCAGCATATATATTGACAGAGGTAGTACCAAATTCCAAACTCAAAGTAGCCGCTAAAGGAACTCTCGCTTGACCTACATCTATATATTCCTGCAAGAAGGTCAATTCCTCTAACAAACGTTCTTTTTCCTTCTTCTGCGCTTCTACTTTTGAAGTTCGAGTCGACTCAGTAAAGGTCTCTTCCAAGGCTCTATTTTTCGCTAACTGTTCTTCTAACTCTTGCGAACGTTTAGAAACATCCAAGGTGGCCAAGGTGATATAGGCCTTGTCCTTAAAATTATCTAACAATTTTTTATAATAGGCTTCATTCCTCAAATGAATCTCTTTTCGCTTCTCAGTTTTTTTCATCAACTCCGAAAATGAATCTAATAGTTCCAGTCCACCATATTGAATCTCAAGCCCTTTGTTTCGTGCTGTTCGAATAGCCTGTTTTGTTGACTTGGAAAGTTTATCTTCTTCAAAATTTTCCTTGTATATTTTCGCCTGAATACGAGGTTGAATGGTGTCTCCCATTTCCTCCGTTTTTCCTGACCACCTTACTCCCATTTGTTGCAAACTATCAATAATAGCCAGATTTTCAGGAAATTCTGTCTTTTCCTGATTGATTAAACTTTGAGATAGGCAAATACTTGGGTCAAAAGTCACAAAAACCGCTCTCTTACTGCGAGCATAGGACTTAATAGACTGAATGGCAAAATTCAAGAGTTCTTTATCCCCATAATCCAATATAGGTCCTCTTGGGATGTAAAACATTTTATAGCCTAGCGGAAGAGTTCTAATCAAAATACTAGCTGTCGCCAGTAATTTTTCTTCCCTGTAAACACCAAACTTCTCATGTTGCCAATTAGACTTAACTTCCTCCCAAGCACTACTTTGTAATACATTGGCTAATTCATGTTCTTTGACAAACTGATCATATTCTAATGTGGGAATGCCAATTTGATAACGGTACATTTCCTACTCTCTTTCCTCCAGTATTTTATTACTATTCTACTACTTTCGTTTGAAAAGTCTAGTGAAAACATATTTTATTTTAGTTCTACTCCCCCTATGCTGAAGTTCAAACTAAGTCAGTCTCTCTTCTAATTTGAAATCAATTGGTAGGGTTGTTAAAAAAACTTCCAATTGTTTTTCCCAGTAGTACCACTCGTGAGTTCCAGCGCTATGGCTATAGGTCACATCAAAACCTAGTTTTTTGAGATTTTTCACTGCGAGATTATTGGCTTCGTACAAGAAATCCTGTTCGCCACACCACGCCCAAAGTTTGGTCTTTTTATCCGATTTTTTAGCCAGACTTTCAAGAGAATAGGGACTAGTTGTCCAGTCTCTAATCTCTCCAAAAACACCTCTCCAGTAGGCTGGACTTCCCAGATTTTGACTTTCAGGAGAAAAGTTTTGAAAGCTGAGGGCACCTGAAAAACTAGCTGCATGAGAAAAACGATTTGTCGTAAGAGCCAGTTTGAAACAGCCGTAGCCTCCCATAGAAAGACCAGCTATAAAGGTCTTTTCACGCTTGCTAGTCATATTAGGGAAGAAGCGTTTCAGAACCTGTGGCAATTCCTCTGCTAGAGCCATGTAGTAGTCAAAACCATACTGGGTATCGGTGTACCAACCATTGCTGGTATTGGGCATAACAACGATGAGATTAGTTCCTCGAAGCAAGCGTTCTACATTGGTCCGCTTAAGCCAACTATTATGATTTCCAGACATCCCGTGCAAAAGGTACAAGACGGGAATATCTTCACACTCTGGTTCTTCCACTCGATTGGCATCAGGGTAGAGGACATTCACCCCCCACTCCATATCCAATACTTGTGAGTAATACTCGATTTTCATTACTGCCATGATTTTCTCCTTCTATTTTTCTATAAGAAAAAGCCGAAACTCGACTTTCTCTCTGTTTATTTCAACGATTATTTTGCTTCCATGACTACTGGTAAAATAGCTGGACGACGCTTGGTTTGGTCAAAGAGATACTTGGTCAAATTATCTCGAACCTTCCCTTTAAGATCTGCCCAGTCAAAGTCATCTCCTTGCAAATAGTCTTCTACCGTTTGGTTAATCAATTCTGAACTTTCACGGAGAATATCGCGACTCTTCTTGAGATAAACAAATCCGCGCGTATGAACACGAGCCTTGGCTACAATTTTCTTCTCACGACGGTTAACTGTTATTGCTACGATGAAAATACCGTCCTCTGACAAGACCTTACGGTCACGAAGAACCACATTACCAACATCACCAATGGCATTCCCGTCAATCAAGACATCCCCTGCCGAAACCGCTCCAGCTGGGACAAAGTCTCCATTCTCATAAGCCATGCTGGTTCCCTTTTTAGGGATGAAAATGCGTTCTGGCAGCATCCCGACCGCCATAGCCGCCTTAGCATGGGCATCCAACTCACGGTATTCCCCTTGAATTGGGAAGAGATACTTGGGTTGCAAGAGATTGATCATCAACTGCAAATCACGCGCATTTCCATGCCCTGACACACGCAAGCTTTGGGTGATCAATTTGACAACTCCACCAGCTTGGTAAATCATGTTTTCCACACGCGCCATAACTGCTTCTTTAGCGATAGACGGAGTGGTTACGATATAAACTAGATCACCGTCCTTAATTTCCACATAACGGTGGCGACCAATCGACATCTTGCGAAGACCATTGATAGGCTCACCCATACGGCCTGTCTCAAGGATAATCAACTCATGGTCTTCAAAACGAGACATATCTTTCGGCTTAATCAAAAGACTCTCGTTAGCTAAAGACAACTTCTTAAGACGAATAGCAGTGCGGACGATATTTTCAATATCAAATCCTGTCAAAACCACACGACGGCCTGTTGCATCCGCAGCATCAAACACCTGCTGGATACGAGAAAGGTTGCTGGCTACTGCTGCGACGATAATACGTCCATCCCAATCAGAAATGGTTTGAGTGATTTCATCCCCAACTTCACTTTCACTAGCCACTTGGATATTGCTATCCGCATTGGCTGAATCGCTAAGAAGAGCCAAAACTCCATCACGACCGATTTCTGCCAAGCGAGCGAAGTCTGTCGCGTAAGATTCACTAGCTGTCTGGTCAAATTTGAAGTCACCTGTATAAACGATGCTACCTTCAGCTGTCTTCAAGACAACACCCAAACTTTCTGGGATAGAGTGGGTCGTACGGAAGAAGGACACCACAGTTCCTCCAAAATCTATCTCCGTATCCTCATCGATGACATGAAAATCATTGAATTTCTTAACTGTGTCATTTCCTTTGACAAAGAGTTTGGCCAACTCAATGGTCAGCTCAGACCCAAATACAGGTACCTTGGCTTCAGCCAAGAGATAAGGCAGAGCACCAATGGCATCCGCATGACCGTGAGTCAAGAAGACCCCAGCGATACGGTCGCTATTTTCAAAAAGGTAGTCCATATTGGGAATGACCACATCCACCCCTAGTTGTTCATTTTCAGGGTATTTTAGACCTGCATCCAAAACGAAAATAGACCCATCGATTTCAGCGATATACATATTTTTCCCATTTTCACGCACACCACCAAGTGTTGTTAAACTGATATTACTCATTTTTCCTCCGAAAGCTTAATTTATCTTGATTATAGGGTTGCTTACCCTCTTATTCTAAAAGCACTATTACTGTTAGCCGAATCTTTTCCTACCATTATACCATTTTTTTGATGATTTTCAAAATGAAGATTTGTTTTCAAAAAAGAGCTGGTTTCCCAACTCTTTCCTATGATCTACTCTTTTTCCATTAAAAAGTCATAAATTTCTTGCACGGTACCCAGCGCCATCATTTCTTGGTCTTTGACGGTTTGTTTGAGATTTTGGTAAATCTGACTTTCTCCGATTTCTCTCTTTGGCGCTTCTTTATTGACTGTCATAACCCCATCTTTGATCGTCACAAAGCCTAGTTCTTTAAAGACTTGAATCATCTTAACCAGCAAGATTTGTTGGATATTGAGATAAGCAGCCAAATCCTTGAGCTTGTAGCGAATGTCAAACTCTGGAAACTGGTAGATAGTCTTGTACAATTTGGCAAACTGCTCTCTAGTCCCATAGCCTGTCAGATAGTAGGCCTTGTCAATATCATTTTTGAAATAGACAGCGGAAAAATTCTGTTTCTGAAAAATGGTCTTCAGCTGAGTAATATCCTCTGGAATGGTTTTTACGACAACAGCTTCACTATTTACTAGACTCGGTAATTCTCCAGCAAAATCCAAGACTGGAACTCCTTCTGGCAAGACTGCATTCTTCCCACGGATGTTAAAAAGTTGAACACCCTCTACACGCGCATCCACCATCATCAATTGGAGGGCAGTTTGGCCATTCCATTGGTTGACAGACAATTTGACTGCCAGCTCTAGATTCTTGGTTTGAGCAAATTCTGTTGCCCATCTACCTTGTCCAAATGCTACCACTTCAAAACTCGCCTCACCTTTGGAAATTTTCAACTTGAGATGAGCATTGCCTGCCCCCATAGTACGGGCACTTTCGACCTGAAAATCCTTGATATAAAAGACAGGTTTCTGATTGTCCATTCCAAAAGGAGCTAAACGTTCAAAACTTTTGACCGTTTCCAAACTAAGTGTCTCCAAATCCAGTTCTTCATCTAGGTTTAACTTATTCTTGCCACCAGCATCTGCGCCTTTTTCACGGACATAGTCTTCTAAAATCTGAGATAAATCTGAAAGTTTCTCAACTTCCAGCGTCATTCCTGCAGCGCCAGCATGACCTCCAAAGGCGATGAAGAGGTCTCGATGAGGATCCAGAGCCTCAAAAATATCGACCGCTTCCACACTACGAGCACTGCCCTTGGCACGACCGTCTTCTATATTAAGAACAATGACTGTCTGTCCCAATTCTTCCAACAAACGACCAGCTACGATTCCTAGAACTCCAGGATTCCAGCCTTCCTTGGCCAAGACTTGGACCTTCTTCTCAGGGTCCACCATGGTCTTAGCTTCTTCATAGATAGACTGGACGATTTCCTTGCGCTCTTCGTTTTTCTGATGAATCATGAAAGCAATCTCATGCGCTTCCTCATCATCAAAGCCAGTCAACAAATCAATGGCTGGATTGGGATCATCCAAGCGACCCAAGGCATTCAAACGAGGGGCAATCTGGAAACCAACCGTTTCTTCTGTTACTTCGTTGACAGCAATCCCAGCCATGTCCAGCATTTCTTGTAGACCAATGCGCTGAGTGTGCCCCAACATTTCCAGACCATATTGAACCAATATACGGTTCTCATCTGTCAAACTCACCATATCAGCAATGGTGCCAATAGCGACCAAATCAAGCAATTCCACTTGCACTTCTTCTAACAGGGCACAAGCCAGCTTGAAGGCCACTCCACAACCAGCCAAATATTTGAAGGGATAGTCCGCATCTGGATGCTCAGGATGGACAATGGCATAGGCATTAGGGAGGGTTTCAGGCATGGAATGGTGGTCAGTCACAATGACATCTACTCCCATAGACTGAGCCAATGCAATAGCCTCATGACCAGCAACCCCATTGTCCACCGTCACAATCAAGGAAATCCCTTCTTGCTCGATAAAGTATTTATAAACACTAGCATTAGGGCCATAGCCATCGGTAAAACGATTTGGCAGGTAAACTCGGCACTCAGCACCAAGTTGTTCCAAACTTTCCTTCACAATCGAAGCCGAAGTCATGCCATCCGCATCGTAGTCTCCATAAACGAGAATATTTTCCCCTTCTTCAATGGCCTGACGAATCCGTTCCACTGCCTTGTCCATATCATGGAGCAGATAAGGGTCATGCAAATTCTCCAAGGAAGGTTCTAAAAACTTCTTCAGACTTTCTTGGTCCTGAATCCCTCTCTCAAACAATAACCGAGCCACCTCAGGACCCAGTCCAGCCTTCTTGGCTATCTTTGTAAAATCCGCATCTTCTACCTGCGGGGCAAACTGCCATTCATAAGTAGGTGTTATCAAAAAGACATCCACTCTTTCTAAGAATTCTATTGCTTCATTATAACATGATTTAGACGTTTTCTCTATCCAGATTGCTTTTTTATAAAATTTTAGTGAATTTTTTCAGATATGATTTGACAAGACAAATCTTTTGGTGCAGAATCATGTTATAAAATCTAATGCAAAGGAGACTCCTTATGGCTTTAGTAGAATTTGAACACGTCGAAAAATATTACGGAGACTACCACGCACTCCGCGACATCAATCTCCGTTTTGAAAAAGGACAAGTCGTTGTCCTACTCGGACCATCTGGTTCTGGAAAATCCACTCTTATCCGCACCATCAATGGTTTGGAGGCTGTTGACAAGGGAAGTCTTCTAGTCAATGGCCACCAAGTTGCTGGTGCCAGCCAGAAAGATTTGGTGCCTCTTCGTAAGGAAGTCGGCATGGTTTTCCAGCATTTTAACCTCTATCCGCATAAAACAGTGTTAGAAAACGTAACACTCGCACCCATAAAAGTTCTAGGAATTGATAAAAAAGAAGCTGAAAAAACAGCTCAAAAATATCTGGAATTTGTAAATATGTGGGATAAAAAAGATTCTTATCCAGCCATGCTATCTGGTGGACAAAAACAACGAATCGCCATTGCTCGTGGACTCGCTATGCATCCTGAACTCCTTCTCTTTGATGAGCCAACATCTGCCCTTGACCCTGAGACTATCGGAGATGTACTAGCAGTTATGCAAAAACTGGCGCATGACGGGATGAACATGATCATCGTTACCCATGAAATGGGCTTTGCCCGTGAAGTTGCTGACCGCATCATTCTCCCTCCTTTGACCAACCAAATTGTCAACCTCATCAAGAACACCTCAACAGTCGCTATCATCTCTGGAGTGGACTTGATGTTTGTGACCAAGTCTTGGTCAGCACTTAACGGAAACTACATTCCAGCCTTTCTAGGCGCTGCCCTTCTCTACTTTTCTCTATGCTTCCCTGTTGCCCAGTTTGGTCGCAAGATGGAACAAGCTAATAAAAAAGCCTATTCACTTTAGGAGGTTACTATGGAATCCATTTTAGAAGTTTTGACCCCAGATAACCTAGTCTTTATCTTTAAAGGATTTGGCTTGACCCTCTACATTTCTCTGATTGCCATCGTCCTCTCTACCCTTATCGGTACGGTGCTAGCTGTCATGAGAAATGGCAAAAATCCTGTCTTGCGCATTATTTCCAGCATTTATATCGAATTTGTGCGCAACGTTCCCAACCTTCTCTGGATCTTTACTATCTTTTTAATTTTCAAGATGAAATCCACTCCAGCAGGAATCACTGCCTTCACACTCTTTACATCAGCGGCTTTAGCTGAGATTATCCGAGGCGGTCTCAATGCCGTAGCCAAGGGGCAGTACGAAGCAGGAATGTCACAAGGCTTCACTTCAGCCCAAATCCTCTACTACATCATTCTCCCACAAGCCATTCGTAAAATGCTGCCAGCCATCATTTCTCAGTTTGTAACCGTGATTAAGGATACCAGTCTCCTCTACTCTGTTATCGCCCTACAAGAACTCTTTGGAGCCAGCCAAATTCTCATGGGCCGTTATTTCGAACCAGAGCAGGTCTTCAGTCTTTATATACTGATTGCCCTCATCTACTTCAGCTTTAACCTAGCCATTTCTAGCCTATCTCATATGCTAGCAAAACGTTGGCAACAAGCTGCAGAATAATACTCTTCGAAAATCTCTTCAAACCACGTCAGCTTCACCTTGCCGTATGTATGGTTACTGACTTC
>NZ_VMMW01000014.1:0-4979 GCF_013277425.1 Streptococcus sp. 79 | reverse complement strand
TATCCACAACCTCAAAACGGTGTTTTGAGCAGCCTGCGGGCTAGCTTCCTAGTTTGCTCTTTGATTTTCATTGAGTATAAACAGCCACTCTCCAGTTCAATTGGAGAGTTTTTTGATGAGAGTAGATATTTATAGACCTCAATTTGACACCATACATTTTCTATGATAAAATGTAACAAATTCATTTACAACAAATCGAAATCTAAATGAAATGGAATTTTCTATGAAATCAATCAAAGGACTACTCTTTATCATAGCTAGTTTTATCTTGACTCTTTTGACTTGGATGAACACTTCTCCCCAATTCATGATTCCAGGACTAGCTTTAACAAGCCTATCTCTGACTTTTATCCTAGCCACTCGTCTCCCACTACTAGAAAGCTGGTTTCACGGTTTGTAGAAGGTCTACACCGTCCACAAATTCACAGCCTTTCTCTCAATCATCCTACTAATCTTTCATAACTTTAGTATGGGCGGTTTGTGGGGCTCTCGCTTAGCTGCTCAGTTTGGTAATCTTGCCATCTATATCTTTGCCAGCATCATCCTTGTCGCCTATTTAGGCAAATACATCCAATACGAAGCTTGGCGATGGATTCACCGCCTGGTTTACCTAGCCTATATTTTAGGACTCTTTCACATCTACATGATAATGGGCAATCGTCTCCTTACATTTAATCTTCTAAGTTTTCTTGTTGGTAGCTATGCCCTTTTAGGCTTACTAGCTGGTTTTTATATCATTTTTCTATATCAAAAGATTTCCTTCCCCTATCTAGGGAAAATTACCCATCTCAAACGCTTAAATCACGATACTAGAGAAATTCAAATCCATCTTAGCAGACCTTTCAACTATCAATCAGGACAATTTGCCTTTCTAAAGATTTTCCAAGAAGGCTTTGAAAGTGCTCCGCATCCCTTTTCTATCTCAGGAGGTCATGGCCAAACTCTTTACTTTACTGTTAAAAATTCAGGCGACCATACCAAGAATATCTATGACAATCTTCAAGTCGGCAGCAAAGTAACCGTAGACAGAGCTTACGGACACATGATTATAGAAGAAGGACGAGAAAATCAGGTTTGGATTGCTGGAGGCATTGGGATCACCCCCTTCATCTCTTACATCCGTGAACATCCTATTTTAGATAAACAGATTCACTTCTACTATAGCTTCCGAGGAGAGGAAAATGCTGTTTATCTAGATTTGCTCCATGACTATGCTCAGAAAAATCCTAATTTTGAACTCCATCTAGTAGACAGTAGGAAAGACGGCTATCTTAATTTTGACCAAGAAAAAGTGCCCGATCATGCAAGCGTCTATATGTGTGGTCCTCTTTCTATGATGAAGTCACTTGCCAAACAGATTAAGAAACAAAATCCAAAAGCAAATCTTGTTTACGAAGGATTCAAGTTCAAATAACCACTCATACTCTCCTGAGAATTCTAGGAGAGTTTTTTTATAGCCAAATGAAATAAGACCGGAGCGATGGAATTTTGGCATTCAAATCAATTGATAAGAATATTTTATAGTGGAATAAAATAGGATACGAACAAATTTATTAGGAAAATCAAATGAATTTATAGAAATCTTTTAGCAGTCATGACGTCCTATTCCAGTTTCAAAATGCTATAAAAGCAGCATTGTGCTAGTCTAGTTTCAGTTTACTATACTAAAACGAGTAGCTTGAAATCAAAAAACCCACCCAATGGGCAGGTTTTATCTGTATTATTCAGCTAGATTAAGCTTTACCTTCTGAACCGAATACGTCGATACGTTCTTCAACTGATGCTTGGATAGCTTTTACACCGTCAGCCAAGAATTTACGTGGGTCGAAGAGTTTTTTCTTGTCGTATTCTGCTTCGTTTGCTTCGTAGTCACGAGCAAATTTACGAGTTGCGTTAGCGAATGCGATTTGGCATTCTGTGTTAACGTTAACTTTGGCAACACCAAGTTTGATAGCTGCTTGGATTTGCTCATCAGGAATACCTGAACCACCGTGCAATACGATTGGGAATCCTGGAAGAGCTTCTGTCAATTTTTGCAAGTGGTCAAGGTCAAGACCTTCCCAGTTTGCTGGGTAAGGACCATGGATGTTACCAATACCAGCTGCCAAGAAGTCGATACCAGTTTCAACCATTGCTTTAGCGTCTTCGATTGGAGCCAATTCACCTTTACCGATGATTCCGTCTTCTTCACCACCGATAGTACCAACTTCAGCTTCTACTGAGATACCTTTAGCGTGTGCTTTTTCAACAACTTCTTTAGCCAATTTAAGGTTTTCTTCAACTGGAAGGTGTGAACCGTCAAACATGATTGAAGTGTAACCAACTTCGATACACTCAAGTGCATCTTCGTAGTGGCCGTGGTCAAGGTGGATAGCTACTGGTACAGTGATACCCATTGATTCAACAAGGTTAGCGATCAAGTTGCGAGCAACTTTGTAACCACCCATGTATTTAGCAGCACCCATTGAAGTTTGGATCAAAACTGGAGCTTTTTTAGCTTCTGCTGCGCGCAAGATAGCTTGAGTCCACTCAAGGTTGTTTGTGTTAAATCCACCAACTGCATAACCGTTGTCACGAGCTGCTTGGACAAATTTTTCTGCTGAAACGATTGCCATTTTATCAGGCCTCCTGTATATTTTTATGGGTCACCCCATTTACATTGTTCATTTTATCACTTTTTGACAAAAAAATCTAGTTTTTCCCGTAGTTTCAATTGAATTTCTTCTAGCTTCATCCATGTAAACCCTTTCTATCTCTAGTCTTGGGCGACTTTTGGAAAAGCTATGAAGAAGGTTAAACGATTCTCCTCCATCTCGAAATGATAAGCTAATTTTTCATGTTCCAATAGACTCTTGACCACAAAGAGTCCCATCCCAGACCCTTTGGGCTTGCGACTAGCATTATCAGAAAAAGACTGGGCTAGTTTTTCTTGTTCTTCTGAGCTACAGCTATTCTCGATAAAGAGTTCCCCTTCTCTTTCTCCAATGCCAACCAAGCCACCTGGAACAGAGTGCTTGATGGCATTGCTGATGAGATTAGAAAGAATCAACTTCATAACTGATGGGTTTAGATAAGCCTGCTGATGGGTCAAACTATTGTCAATCTGGAGCTCTCTTTCCTTGGCGAGCAAGGCATAATCCTTAACCAGACTTTGTGTCATCTGGAGGAGGTCAATTTCTTCCCTATCATCTCGCAACTCCTGCACAGAAGAGAGGGAAAGTATCTGCAGAACATGGTGATTGAGTTCATCCACAATCCCCAAGGCAACTCCCAAATACTGGTCTCTATCCTTATAACGACCGATATTCTCTTTCATGTTTTCGATCAGGATTTTCAAACTAGCCAGCGGTGTTTTCAGTTCATGAGAAGCCCCTCGTAGGAATTCGACCTTCATCTTCTCCAGCTGGAGAATGGCTTCATTCTTGTCATGCAAGTCTGCAATGACAGTCAAAAGATGCTGGTAGAGGCTATTGATTTGTTCCTTGAGATCACCAATCTCATCCCTAGAATCCACGCGCAATCGCACTTGGGAATCCAGTTCCATCATTCTACGAGTCACCCGTTTGATTTCCAAGATCGGGGCAACAATGGTCCGAGCATAGATGTAGGCCACCAAGAGGGAAATTAGAAAGGATGCCAGCAAGGTATAGGGAAGAAATTGGAGACTGATTTGCTCTGCTTCCTTTTGCAAATCCATAGAAACCAGAAACTGGAGAGTCATGGTGCTACCATCTTGCGTTGTCACCTCACGCTCCTCAATAAAGAGAGAGGTGGTCTGACGGTCCGTATCCAGAGGAATGCTGTCCTTGACTTCTAACTTGTCCTCTGTCATCTCGCCCTTAACGCCCCCCTTGATATCACTAGTCTGGGAATACAGCTCTAACACTTGCTCGATGCTCTGCCTATCCTTTCCTTCTAGGGACTTGGCAATAGCTGTCGCTTTCTGGCCAATGGTTTCCTGACGATGACTCAGATAAGTCGAGGGAAATAGAAAATAAATAGCTAAATGAAGGCAGATAACCAGAACACTAAATATCGAGAAGGTATAGATAAATATCTTTGTAAATAAACCTGTTCGTCTCATTTTCGCTCCAATTTATAACCAACATTGCGCACAGTGAGGATGCAGTCCAAGTCTAGCTTTTTCCGCAATTCCTTGATATAAACATCAATGACACGGTCAAAGGGAACCTCATCTGTCGCTTTCCAGACGGCATCGATTATCTGAGACCGAGTCAAGGCCCGGCCTTCATTTTTCACCAGATAATCCAGAATTTCCAACTCTTTGGCATTGATAAGCACTTCTTGACCTGCTAGACTGGCACTGTAGCTCTCAAAATCCACCCTGGCATCTTTATAAGAGAAGATTCGTCCTGTATCGTAGTATCTCTTGAAAATTGCATCCACCCTCACTTTTAAGAGGGAGAGGGAGAAGGGCTTTTCCAGATAGCCATCTGCCAGAGAAGCAAAGGCACTCATCTTGTATTCCTCATCCTGAAAGGCGGTCAGCATCAAGACAGGAACCTGACTGGTTTTACGAATCTCAGCTAGGACTTCTAGACCATTGAGCTTGGGCATCTGGATATCTAGTAAAATCAAGGCTACTTCATAGCTGGAAAATTTTTCTAAGGCTTCTTGCCCATCTGCAGCCTCAAGGGTTTCATAGCCACAATCCGTCAAATAATCACTGACCCCCTCACGGATCATCTCTTCATCTTCTACAATTAAAATTTTCATACTTTAACTGCTCTCTATTTTTTATTTTTCTTATACTCAATAAAAATCAAAAAGCAAACTAGGAAGCTAGCCGCAGGTTGCTCAAAGCACTGCTTTGAGGTTGTAGATAAGACTGACGAAGTCAGCTCAAAACATGGTTTTGAGGTTGTAGATGAAACTGACGAAGTCAGCTCAAAACATGGTTTTGAGGTTGTAGATGAAACTGACGAAGTCAGCTCAAAACATGGTTTTGAGGTTGTAGA
>NZ_VMMW01000136.1:0-1948 GCF_013277425.1 Streptococcus sp. 79 | reverse complement strand
CTCCGTCTTGGTAGTCAGGCTGCATGGAGTCTCCGCTGACCTTAGTCGCAATATCGTGATGTGGTGGTTGCTCGTCGACCTCTATAATCTCTCTGTCTGTATCGTCGTACCCAAATCCATAGTTAAATCCAGAAGCTGCGGCTGTCTCAGATACAACCTCAACTTGGTACAAGTCGAGAACTTTCTCCGATACTTCGTTTATCTTCGTTTCTTCTTCGTTTTGACTCTCCCAAAGCTCCTCAGAGGTTCGAAGAACGATTTTTTTATTGTCAGTGTTTAATTTTCGAGCTGTATTTGTAATTTTTTCTAAAAGGGAGTCTGATTGTGCGGTAGAAATCTTGTTTTCAATAAGGTCAGATTTATTTATATTAAAATAGTTTGCCAAAAGTTCAATTTTACCAATCCGAGGATAAGTTATTCCTTTCAGCCAATCACGAACTGTAGTGTATTTTAAATCCAAGTCTGCGCATAATGTATTTCTGTCTACCCCTTTTTGCTTCATGTAAAAACTTAGATTATTGGCAAAAATTTCTTTATTTTCGACTGTCATTTCCGTCCCTCCTTATATAGTATATTTTACGGCAAAAACGCAAAAAAGTAAAGAATAAAATAAAAAATCGCGAAAAAAACGTAAAAAACACTTGACATTGCGGTTAAACCGCAGTATAATATAATCAAGCTTAAGGAAAAGGAGGTAAGGCAAATGATGGAACACATCATAAAAAGCCTAGCAACCAAGGACACTGCAACCGTCATCTTGGCACTAGGCTTAATCAGAGAAGCACGTTTGTGGCACAAACAAATCTTAGAACACAAACGTAAGCTTCAAAACAAAAAGTAGAGAAAGGGGCGACGCCCCAACCTCTACTTGATAGTGTACCATCATTTGCCGTGAAAAGCAATGAGTGAAGAAACTGGATTGATAATCCTAGCAGGATTTGTGATTGTATCTTTTACTATTCGTCAGATAGTGAAGTGCCGATGTGATAAACAAGGGAAGGAGTAGAAAAATGGAAAGTGTTGAAATTGTTGAACTAATAAAAGTTACATTTAAACGGGGGAAAGGAACAGAAGATGATCCGATTAGAGTTGTAACTCAGTATTGGGACAAAGAAAATGTATTAATCTTTGAGAAAGATTAATTATCTCTTCTTTCGATAGAATTTCGGTAGGAATCAGGTAATAGGTTATATATGTCTAGAATTTTTTTAGGTTGTGTGATTCGATTATCTACAATCAAGTTGATAAAACTTAACAATGATAAAGCCAACTCTTTGTTATCTTTTATGTCTATTTGACCTGGATGTACAGCATTATTCCCTATTACTCTAACACTGTCTAGCATTTGTTGGATTTCTATTGGCATTCCTTTAGAGACAAGACTTCCAATTTGGGTATTTAAATCTTTACCTTGTGCGTTTAAATGAGCAACAAGCTTTTCAATAGCTAGACGGGATAGAGCTGCAGAAGCTCTAGGCGATATATTTAGAACTTCTCCAGCTTCAATATAGATTTCTTTCACATCATCAGGCATATCATTATTAGGTTTAGGTACTCCTTCGGCAACATTTGGGAAAATTAATGTCGACGTTGCATCGCTTGTGTTTAATACTATCCTGGAGCCATACGTTATTTGGATTTCATTTGTTATCCAAATAGAAAATTGATTACAAGCCTGACATTGTGCAATTATAATAAATTTGATAGATTCTTTGTAATCTCTATTGATATCAATAGGATTATAAGTCCATAAATGGGAAGAGAAACCTGAACATACAGGGCATTGAAATGCTTTTGAATTGCCTGCGAAGCGACTGCCTAGGCTTAATTTAGAAAGATCAAATGACATATTTTTTCTCCAATCGTTTTATTTTGATTATACCACATTTGAAATGGGGGTGAGAAAATGAAACCAATAAGATATCCGTATAGTGGGAAAAGAAAAAAG
>NZ_VMMW01000135.1:0-3619 GCF_013277425.1 Streptococcus sp. 79 | reverse complement strand
AGCCGCCTTATAGCCGTGTGGGANAGACTGAACATTTCCATGGTCCGTGATGGCAACCGCCTTGTGTCCCCACTTAGCAGCTGTCGCAACGATTTCTTCAACCTCTGGTAGAGCATCCATGGTCGACATGTTAGTATGAGCATGAAACTCAACCCGACGCTCACCTTCTGGCATCAAATCCTTCCGCTCATAGTGAACAACTTCCTGCACATCCTGCACGTTCATAGTCAAATCGCGTGTGAAGTTATTCATCTCCACATTCCCACGAACTCGGAGCCAAGAATTTTTCTTAATTAAATCAAACTTCTGAGCTTCTTCCTCGTTCTTAACCCACTTTTGCATAGAAAAACTTGAAGTGTAGTCTGTCATTTTAAAGTTGATCAAAACACGCCCTGTTCTGGTCACTTTTTGCTCCACATCAAAAACAACCCCTTCAAAGACCAGACGATTTTCCTCCGTCGTCACTTCGATCATAGGAGTAATCTCCGCCTTGTCCAGCTTAGGTTTAGCTACAGCTTTTTTGGCTTGAAAATCAAAGGCTGGTTTCTCTTCTGCTGGAGGTGGTGCCATCAGTTCTAGTTGTTCCATAGCACGGAGCGCTTCCTCATTGGCAGCTTGAACAATCTGCTTATTTTCAGCATGAAAGGCCTCTTCCTGCTCTTGGGTCAGGACATCATTCTTCTCGACTTGACAATTAAAAGTTGGAAAACCAAACTTTTCAAGTTGTTTCGCTAAATTAGGAAGATGATTTTTCTTAAAGTGTTCCTTATCAATCGCCTCTGAACCTTCAATAAATAGTTGATTGCCTTCAGCACGAACTTGTAAATTTTGATAAAGGGACTTAAAACCTTGACTAGCACATGGCCCTTCAGAAAAAGCTTCTCTATAATAGGCCTGCAAGAGCTGATTTGAAAATTCTTGAGACCGAGCCTTGATTTCGAAAACAGCTTTATTGCCTGTCTTAAAAAATTCTTCGCTCAAACCTTTCTTTAATTCTAAAAAGATTTCAATCGGTAAAATATTAGAAAATACGAAATGAAACTCCCATACCTTACTAACTTTATGAACCACAACTCGCTCAATATCGGCCTGTGATAAAGCAGGATCCTGTCTCATTTCAGCAGGCATCCCCAGTTGATTCATCAAAATTTCAAAACTGTTTGACATTCATTTTCCTCACATTATTCTCCTACTATTTTACCATATTTAGAGGTATTTTCTAAAGACAAAAGGAAGCCACTAAGTGACTTCCTTCTAGAGTGAGGACAGATTAGTCTTCACCTTTGTTTTTCTTAATAATTTCTTCTTGTACTGACTTAGGTACATCTTCGTAGTGGTCAAATACCATCATGAATGTACCACGTCCTTGAGATGCAGAACGAAGAACTGTTGCGTAACCGAACATTTCAGCAAGTGGAACGTAAGCACGAACGATTTGGCTGTTACCATGTGCCTCCATACCATCTACACGTCCACGACGAGCAGTTACGTGACCCATAACATCACCAAGGTTTTCTTCTGGAACAGTGATTGTTACAAGCATCATTGGTTCAAGGATAGCTGGTTGTGCTGATTTAGCAGCTTCTTTAAGGGCAAGTGAAGCCGCGATCTTGAAGGCAGTTTCAGATGAGTCGACATCGTGGTATGAACCATCGTAAAGCTTAGCTTTAACGTCAACCATTGGGTAACCTGCAAGAACACCGTTAGCCATAGATTCTACCAAACCTTTTTCAACCGCTGGGATAAATTCACGAGGAACCACACCACCGACAATTGCGTTTTCGAATTCGAATCCTTTACCTTCTTCGTTTGGAGTAAATTCAATCCATACATCACCGAATTGACCTTTACCACCAGACTGACGTTTGAAGAATCCACGTGCTTGAGTAGAAGCGCGGAATGTTTCACGGTAAGATACTTGAGGAGCACCTACGTTCGCTTCAACTTTGAACTCACGACGCATACGGTCAACAAGGACATCAAGGTGAAGCTCACCCATACCAGAGATAACTGTTTCACCAGTTTCAACGTTTGTTTCAACGCGGAATGTTGGATCTTCTTCAGCCAATTTTTGAAGGGCGATACCCATCTTGTCTTGGTCTGCTTTAGATTTTGGCTCAACCATCAATTGGATAACTGGTTCTGGAACGTTGATTGACTCAAGGATGATTTTAGCTTTTTCATCTGTCAATGAGTCACCAGTAGTAGTATCTTTCAAACCAACGGCAGCAGCGATATCACCTGAATAAACAGTGTCGATTTCTTGACGGCTGTTTGCGTGCATTTGAAGGATACGTCCGATACGTTCACGTTTACCTTTAGAAGTGTTCAATACGTATGAACCTGATTGAAGCACACCTGAGTACACACGGAAGAATGTCAAACGACCTACGAATGGGTCAGTCATGATCTTGAAGGCAAGAGCTGCAAATGGCTCTTCATCAGATGCTGGACGAGTTTCTTCAGCGTCTGTATCTGGGTTAATACCTTTGATTGCTGGGATGTCAAGTGGGCTTGGAAGGTAGTCAATAACCGCATCAAGCATCAATTGAACACCTTTGTTCTTGAAGGCTGAACCACACAATACTGGGAAGAATTCAACGTTGATAGTCGCTTTACGGATACCAGCTTTCAATTCTTCGTTAGTGATTTCTTCACCTTCAAGGTATTTCATCATCAAATCTTCATCAGTTTCAGCAACTGCTTCAATCAATTTTTCACGGTATTCTTGAGCTTGGTCAAGGTATTCAGCTGGGATGTCTTCTTCAAGGATATCTGTTCCAAGGTCGTTCGTATAGATTTCAGCTTTCATCTTGATCAAGTCGATGATACCACGGAAGTCATCTTCAGAACCGATTGGCAATTGGATTGGGTGGGCATTTGCTTGAAGACGATCGTGAAGTGTGCTTACAGAGTAAAGGAAGTCAGCACCGATTTTGTCCATTTTATTGGCAAATACGATACGTGGAACTCCATACTCAGTTGCTTGACGCCAAACTGTTTCAGTTTGAGGCTCAACACCTGATTGTGAGTCAAGAACGGTAACCGCACCATCCAATACACGAAGAGAACGTTGTACTTCGATTGTGAAGTCCACGTGTCCTGGTGTGTCGATGATGTTTACGCGGTGGTTGTTCCATTGAGCTGTTGTTGCAGCAGATGTGATAGTGATACCACGTTCTTGCTCTTGCTCCATCCAGTCCATTTGTGACGCACCTTCGTGAGTTTCACCGATTTTGTGGATTTTACCAGTGTAGTAAAGAATACGCTCAGTAGTTGTTGTTTTACCGGCATCGACGTGAGCCATGATACCGATATTACGAGTTTTTTCAAGTGAAAATTCGCGTGCCATGAGGTTTGTTTCTCCTATTTATTTTTGATTTCTATTCTATTATAACACGATTTTAATAAAAACGGATAGGCAGGACCTACCCGTTCTCAATGTTTTCATGCTATTGTTGGTTTCAACTTACGAGATGGTAAGTTGAGTTATAGCTAATACTAATCGATTTAGCTAATTTGAACTCGGGCTAAAGTTAGTTAGCCGATTTGAGCTGGAACGGGATGCTGTGTGAAAAAGATAAACTTCCTTGTATTCGTCGAATACTGCGGCAGTTTC
>NZ_VMMW01000134.1:0-702 GCF_013277425.1 Streptococcus sp. 79 | reverse complement strand
GCAACTATAACATTTTCCAAGGTAAATAATTAGAATGGTGTTCTAATACAGACACGCCTAATTTACCTTTATTATATTTTATAGACCTACTAAGTAAGTTATAAGCCTCCGTAGCACTTTTAGTGAAAAGCACATTGTAGTTACTGGCACTTAGAAAATTTTTAATTTTTTTCTTAACAGCCTCATATTCATTAGAAAAAATTAAATCATTTTTTGAATTATGTCTCTTAATGTTTATTGGAATTCCTGAATAAACTTCTGTTAATTTATTAACAACAGCTTTTGGCTTGGGAACTGTAGCTGCATTATCAAAATAAATAATATCTGATGTTTGAAAAGAAAATAAATTCCTCAACATATTTCACCACTTTGAAAATCTACTACCATTAAAAATTTCTACTTCCTAAGATTTAAAATTCGATTTATGTAATACATTGTATTGGCACATCTTTTTGGGAAATACAACTGAACCATTTAATACTACTACAGAAACTTCATCACTACTATGGCTTCTGCTGACTTCTCATGATTCCTTGTTACTATGCTTTAGGCGCTCATGAAACCTCACGGAATCAGTCCCAGATTTTTCTTCCTTTATAACAGAGGACGTTAAAAGGTTACAGTGAAAATAGGAAATCGGACGCAGAGTCTTTGGACTCTAGGAAGATTTATCTTTTTCACACAAAGCTTAGTCCGAATTCA
>NZ_VMMW01000133.1:0-8127 GCF_013277425.1 Streptococcus sp. 79 | reverse complement strand
ATAGTATGTTGAAATAAGATATGCAAAAATCAATTAACAAACCATAGCAAAATACAAGGATTATAATACAATCATTTATTCTTTTCTTTAAAAGATTCATATATTTTTTTATATAATTCTTTTATATCTTTTTTCTGAGAATTCAACTCTTCTTTACCGTAGTCAAAGTTTGCTACCACAAATCCCGCGCCATCATCAGAAAAAGTAAAAAATTCTATTTCAATTAGTTTATTATGCTTAGAGTCCTCTATGGTGTCTCCTAAACCATTATTGAATTTCTTCACTTCTTCTTCACGAACTCCGAACCCCGTAGCAGCTCCATTTGCAATGATGTTTGAAAATACTTCTTCTGAAGATGATACTTCTTTCACAGTTATGAAGTATATAGCTTCTTCCGTTTCTACTTGTCTCACTTTATTCCATTTTTCTGTGTCACTAGAAGAAAGCGTATAGATTGTTAACTCTACCGTTGGCTTATTGATATTTTCTTTTGTAATCATTTGTTTTCCAAAAAAGAAAATGGCAAGTGCCCCAGTTACAAAGATCAAAGCAATATAAATTTTCTTTTTCATACCTTATACCCTATATCTTTCATGTCAATTATCACATCAACTTCGTTATAGACAGCTGGATCATGCGTCGCTATAATGACATATTTATCTTCAGCTATTTCATTCAATAATAAGCGAATGATTTCTTTTCCAATCTCACCATCTAAAGCTCCTGTAGGTTCATCTGCTAAGATAATTTTACGTGGCTTCGTTAACATTCTGGCAATAGCTACACGTTGAGCCTGCCCTCCAGACAATTCATATATTTTTTGATGTAAATAGTCACTTGACAGTCCTACTTTTTCAAGTACGTCAGTTATTGTTTTTTTGTCTTTAGTGATAAGGCTCAGATTATCATATACTGTTTTGTTATCTATTAAAGAATAATTCTGAAATACATATCCAACAGTATTTTTAAAAAAAGTTCTTTCTTTTATCTTCCAAATATCTTGTTTATCAACTAAAACATTCCCACTGTCAATTTTTTCTAATCTTCCTATAATATTAAGAAGGGTACTTTTACCGGAGCCAGAACCTCCAATCAATGCATAGCTTTTTCCAGATTCAAATATTAAATTTAAGTCTGTAAAGATCTTCTTTGAGCCGAAACTTTTTGAAACGTTCAAAAGGTCAATTGTCATGATTCATCTCCTTTTAAAATTTTAGTGTAGCTTTCAGATAATTTTCTAAAACTCATTATGATCGACAACATCAAAACTAGCAGAGAAGCCGCTCCAATATATAGCAACTCTATTTGTCCTGTCATCAGAAATGTAAATAGAATAACCATTGTAATAGTCATCATAAAATATTTGAGACTTGAAATTGCTATATATGTTTTTGACAGACCCAAAATGATTTTTTTCACATATTCATTCTGTTTTAGAGTAATAAAAAGTTGGACATATTGATAAATGAGTATAAAGATAATACTGTAAATTATCTTCTGCAAGATTTGTGAAAGTAAAATTTGGTGCTCTAAGGATTGAATCTTTAATTTCACAATTTGGTAAACATCTACTGGATTCATTGAGAAATTCAACGGGACAGTCATCTCATTTATTTTTTTTACCGCTTCAGGACTAAAAAGAGATTTATATAGTATGTTACTAGCCAAAGAAAACTTATTATTTTCCATCATTTTGTCCGTATCTAACACAACAACTATATTATCTTTGCTATCTGCTAGACTTGCCATTGGTAAAATATCTTTATTTTTATGATCGATATCAGCATCCTCATTGAAATAAAAAATTTTATTACCATCAGGAATTATTTGTACTGCAAGCTGTTCTTTTGTATAGTTTGTTCCAATAAATTGTTCTGCTACAACTGTATTCTCAATAGATTTCTGGTTTTCTTTCCACTTCTCAGGAATATAAATGGTTGCTATCTTATTATCTAAAAGATGATAGTTTGTTCCATTCACTTTGTTTTGTAGGTTAGCACCTGTTTGATTAATATAAATCAACTCTTTATTTATTTCTGGATTCGTTATTCCGTCATTTTCTAATTGTTTAGAAAAGTCTTCTAAAACATGAGATGTTTTCATAAAATCTGGAACATATGCCGAAGATCGTTCAATATATAAGAAATCTAAGTTTTTTAAGGCAGCAACTATCTGTAGATACTGACCATCTGAATCACTAACTTCTCCATTTTTAGCAGAGTTACTTTCAATTCCAAGGAACTCAATCCTTCTCCAGTCTTTTACTGTGTCCCACGGTACTAAATTCTGTATTTGTATGTTCATACTAGATTGACTACTCTTTGTTTCTTGTAAAAAAACTCCTGAGACAAGGATAATAATCGAAATAATAGCAAGCCATACGACAAAAATAAGCTTGTTTTTTGCCTTGTTTTTGATAATTTCAATGGGCTTTTCAATCTGAATCGTCGACCAAAATAAAACAAAGGTGATGAGATCAATGATTTGAAATAGTATAAAATTCGTTAAAAGCAGAGAGAAAAATAACTTAGAACTATAAGTGAAGAAACCATTTCCCAAAAAAGAACTGTAAGAAATCATCAATAAAGCCATCATAATCAGTTCAAAAATAAGAGAAATCACATACTCTCTTCTAAGATCGTATACAGGCAAGCCCAAAGAACGTCGTATCACTCCTTCTTTGATCTGCCTCGTCCTAACAACAAATAAAACAACTAATAAAGTTAAGTAAATGGAACCCATTAACAGTATTCTTAAAGTTCCAGTGAATTGTAATATTCCTCCTATATACCAAGGATAAGCCATATAGACTGTTTGCAGCCCCGTCATCGTAAGTGGTTTCAAACTATCTACATCCATTTTCCCAAGGGTATAATACATCCCTATTATTGGTGCTGACTTTAATTGTTCATTATTTACATCATCAAAATTTACATACTTCAACTGACCCGAACTCTGAACGATTGGCTTGTAAATGGTAACCTTTTCCGTTTTTGATAAGTCACGAACCATTTCATATATTTCGTTATTAGAAAGATTACTTTTCCCTTGAATAGAGAAAGCACCATCAATTGGTAAAGGTATGGGGATTTCGGTATCACTAATAGTGACCAGACCAATTGTAGCAATCAAACAAAAGAAGAATCCAATGATACATAATTTTAATTTCATAAGCAATTACCATATTACAAAAGACCCTATTTTATAATTGGGTCTCCTGTTTTCATAAATTATTTTTAAAATCTATAATAATCCCAATATGCATTTAAGCGAACATCGTTCCAAGATTTTGTTGCACTTGAATATGCCCATCCATAATCTTTTTTATCCTGAGCTTTAACTGTTCCCCAAAAATTCGTTACTGAAGATTTTGAACCAATATTATCTGGAGACTTAACAAAGTAATTCGAATAACCATAGTTATCATTTACACCATATTCCCATACATCAATAATCGGATATGGAGCAGGGTGTGCTGTAGTTGCACTAACAACACTAGCTGCA
This sequence comes from Streptococcus sp. 79, assembly GCF_013277425.1. Classification (NCBI taxonomy): domain Bacteria; kingdom Bacillati; phylum Bacillota; class Bacilli; order Lactobacillales; family Streptococcaceae; genus Streptococcus; species Streptococcus sp. 79. Next base: position 4,623 of record NZ_VMMW01000133.1, on the reverse strand, counting down.
GTAGCAAAGCTAAAACTGAAAACACTTGCAGCTAGAAAAACAGATGCTTTCTTATTAATTCTTTTTTTCATTTTACTTCTCCTTGAATTTAAATATTTGATGAAGATTAAATAATAGTCTCTTTTTAGTCCCTCCATATTACTTTAATATGAATTGATTATATTTAGGTTTTTAATCACCGTTATGGTATCTAGAGTCGTTAAAATATCTCGTAACTACCCCTCCTTTTAAAATTGAACACATCTAAATGCATCCGTTTACATTTTTAATATAACACTTATTTTTTAATTTGTCAAATATTTACTAGTATATTTTTTATTAATAAAATAGGATTATCTATACAGACAATTTTCGAATCAACAAAAAAATTATCCAACTTAACCAATAAGCAAAATCGGCCGTTACAGTTTTTGTTACCTTGTTTTAAAAAATTGGTTGACAATGATTCCTCTATGAGTATAATAGTTACTATACATCAGAAAAGAGGTTAACTATTTTGAAAAAAGCTCACATTTATGCTATCCCTGCTATTGGGGCTGCTCTCATTGCTGTTTTGGCACAAATCAGTCTTCCAGTTGGACCTGTTCCCTTCACTCTGCAAAACTTTGCAATCGGCTTGATTGCTACTGTCTTTAGACCGAGAGAGGCTGTACTTTCTGTTGGACTCTATCTTCTTCTAGGTGCTATCGGTCTTCCTGTGTTTGCAGGAGGTGGAGCTGGTTTTCAGGCTTTAGTTGGCCCTACTGCAGGCTATCTTTGGTTTTATCTCGTTTACTCTGGACTTACTTCCTCTCTAACCAACAGCAAGAGCGGAATTGTCAATATTTTTCTTGCAAATCTCTTGGGTGATGCCCTTGTCTTTGTCGGAGGGATTCTCAGCTTGCATTTTCTAGCTGGAATGGCATTTGAAAAAGCTCTTGTTGTGGGGGTCATTCCCTTTATCATTCCAGACCTTGGTAAACTTCTAGCTATTAGTTTGATTAGTCGTCCTCTACTTCAACGCCTTAAAAATCAGGCTTACTTTGCTAACTAAAAAAGGATATCGAGTTGTCATAACTCAGTATCCTTTTCTTTTATTTTGAAAACTTAGTTTCCTTTAAAAGCATCCACCATTGTTTGAAATTCTTCATTGGAAAAAGTAATTCCTTTGCCCATCTTCGTATGGTCTGGACTCCAAGCACGAATATCAAACTTTGCAGGGGCACCATTAAAGCTCACACGGTTGATTTCCTTGGTCCAACCCTTTTCGTTTTCAGAAAGAGTCAACAAGTGCTCTTCGATTTCAAATGTAAATTCTGCCATTTTCTTCTCCTTTTTTTAACTTTCATCTGATTATTCGTAAAATCTTGTAGATTTTAGGAAAATTTTATATAATATTGATATAAAAGAAGGGAGGCCAATATGAGACATAAATTCCAGCAAGTTCTAGGTAAAATACATGACTTTTTAAATGGACATGACCAACCTGACCAGACTGAAAGCAACTCCCTTACAGCCACTATTGAAGAGGCTATCCAGAAACAAACTGCTGTTCACCTTATCTTGTCTGAGACAAGCTTTACAGGTGACATCATCAAATACGATCAGCAAGGACAGCAAATTATCGTGAAAAATTTTGCCAAAAATGTGAGCCGGATTATCCGTATAAGCGATATTCAACGCCTGCGATTTGTCCCCTCAACTGTCCAAACAGCCCAAAAAAATAGATTTAAGAAAGAGTGAGATGTAGTTGCTTCATCCCACTCTTTTTTCTTAGCGAATTTGTTCAAAATGTAAATGAACTGCGATATGATCTCCATAACCACTTCTTTCCAAGTCACGTTGTAAACGATAGGAAATGTAGTGTTCTGCAATGGTAATGTAACCTGCGCCCAATAAACGATGTTCAACCATAGATTGAATCATACTGATAGTCGCACGTTCCACCTTGGCTTCTTGTAAATCCAAAACTACCTTCTTAGTGACCTGAGCAAGATTTTGACGCAAATCATCTGTCAAAACATAAACAGTTTGGGCTGCCTTCAAGATGGCTTGGTAAATCTTATCTGGATTAAATTCAGCAATTTCGCCATTACGTTTGATTACTTGCATAGGTTTCTCCTTTATTCTTTGTTTTCTTTGATTTCTGCCAGCATTTTTTCTTCTTCTACTGTCAGTTGATAATGTTCAAGTAAATCTGGTCTGCGCTCGTAGGTTTTCTTTAAACTCTCGTACAATCGCCACTGACGAATCTTTTCATGGTGGCCACTCATCAATACATCTGGCACGACCATGCCTCGATAATCATAGGGACGTGTGTACTGAGGATATTCTAAAAGACCTGAAGAAAAACTATCATCTTGGTGGCTAGACTCCTTGCCAATCACTTCTGGAATCAGGCGAACTGTAGCATCAATCATGGTCATAGCTGCCAATTCTCCACCAGTGAGGACATAGTCGCCTAGGGAAATCTCATCTGTTACCAAGGTCTTAATGCGCTCATCATAACCCTCATAGTGCCCACAGATAAAGATTAGCTCTTCCTCTTGAGCCAAATCTTCAGCATAAGCCTGATCAAACTGCTTTCCAGCAGGATCGAGGAGAATAACGCGCGGATTTTTCTTTTCAATAGCATCAAAGGCATCGAAAATGGGTTGGGCTCGGAGCAACATGCCCTGACCGCCTCCGTAGGGCTCATCATCTACATGACGGGCCTTTTCAGCATTTTCTCGAAAATTATGATACTGGATATCCAAGAGCCCTTTTTCTCGAGCCTTTCCAACGATTGAGTGCTCCAGTGGAGAAAACATCTCTGGAAAGAGGGTTAAAATATCAATCTTCATCATCTAACCCTTCTAAAATTTCCACATCGACACGGTTATTCGGAATATCAACATTGAGAACCACTGGTGGAATATAAGGCAAGAGCAAGTCACGTTTGCCTTTTCGCTTGACCACCCAGACATCGTTAGCACCTGGTTGCAGGATTTCCTTGATGGTTCCAATCAAGTTATCACCCTCATAGACTTCTAAACCGATAATCTCGTGATAATAAAATTCACCATCGTCTAGGTCATTCAAATCTTCCTCAGCGACCTTGAGACTGTATCCTTTGTACTTTTCGATAGCATTGATATGATACATATCTTTGAATTTAATAATGTCAAAGTTCTTCTGTTTACGGTGGCTAGCAATGGTCACTGTTTGAACAAACTGATCTTTTTCATCAAACAAGGCCAGCTCAGATCCTTTTTTAAACCGTTCTTCTGCAAAATCCGTCACAGACAAGACTCGCATCTCACCCTGCAACCCTTGAGTATTGACGATTTTCCCAACATTAAAGTAGTTCATCTTGTCTCCTGTAGTCTATTTCTATCCATATTATTCTGACAATTCTCGAATAATAGTTGCAATTTTTTCGGATTCTGACCATTGTAAATAATGGTGATTCCCTCCTGAAATGAGTTTAGTATTGGAAGTCCAATATTCTGATTCTCTGTACTCTCTTTCTCTATAAGGCTGACAAAAAACAAATACAGGGATACAATCTGGTATTGATACATCCTCAAAATCTTCCTCAGTAATCTCTCCAGATATCTGAAATCCTGGATTTTGGTTTTCCAACTCTAAGCCTTTTTTTTGCATTATTTCCCAGATTTCTTTATTCGTTTCAGGACTAAATGTTGCTTGAGTTAAATTCTTCAAATAAAGTTCAGGTCCATACTCGTCAATCAGCCTCATCTGTTCTTCCATTTCTGGATAAGGATTTTCTGAAAAATCAGCAAACATGACGTTTTTAGTTGTCGGTTCCACTGCTACTAAAGCCTGACACTTAATTGGTTTCTTGAGTAATTTGCAAGCTAAAATTCCACTCAAACTATGTACACAAAGTATATATTCAGAAATCTCCAATTCTTCAAGCACTTCATAAACTGCATCTACAAGATTATCCAGATTTTTGTCAGCTTGGTCATGAATCGGACTCCTACCTGTGTTTGGAAAATCAATTGTCAAATAACCAATTGTAGGAGGAAGTTTTTCGATTATAAGTGAAAAATTTTCATAACTTGGTAGCAAACCTGCTCCATTTAAACAAACTAGCACTTTCTTTTGCTTTCGATAAGTAACAGAGAGACTACCAATTTTCGTAGATACTTCAAATCTCTTCATAAAGAAATCCACTCATTCTATATAATGAATTATTAAAAATCCTTATCCTTTATTTTATCACGTTCCAAAGATTTTCTCAAGTTGGAGAAAAAAGACACTATAGATATTATCCCTCTAAAAATCCTCGTAACTTCTCAAAGTAACTTCCATCTCTCTCTCCCAAAACTGGAAGTTACTCTAAAACGACTTTGTTTTAGGGCTATTTGTCGTGCACTTTTTTCTGAGTCTTTTCGCTTTTGAACCCTTATATATCAAGAAAAAGAAAATCAGTGGAAGTTAGTCTCAGACGGATTTCCACTGATTTCACGCGTTTTTCTAATACTAAAATCTAGGTTGTGGAAAACTGGAAGTTAGTTTTATATTTAATTGAAATAAGACATGAAAAAATCTAATGGGCAAGTCAACGTAATTTCTAGGAATATTTTCACAGCAACAACGTCCTATTCTAGTTTCAATCTACTATAGTAGATTCCC
>NZ_VMMW01000132.1:0-2299 GCF_013277425.1 Streptococcus sp. 79 | reverse complement strand
CTCATTAAATCGGGATTTGACGAGCAAGTTTAGTTCATCTAACTGCAATTTTCTTTTAGTAATAAGCCTTTTAATCGTATTAAGAATACAGATAATGTTCTCTTGTTCTTCGATACCTAGCAATTCTAATTGTAAATCAAGTAATATATTCTTGTTTAAATGAGGAATTGTTGCCCCTGTTGAATGATCTCGTAAATACTGCGATTTACTTTCCAAAAAGACTCCCAAGTAATCTGATATAATTTTTTCTTTGTATCGCTCATTCTTTTTTAAGACCGTAATTGTACTACCAACAGCTCCCGATAACCCATAGCCAACTGTTCCTGCATTAGCACCATCCCATGCTATCAGAATATCATCTGGTAGTGCTTCAGTCATATTTAAACTTTCAGTGAATTTTAAATTATTATTATTTCTTAAATCATCTATTTGAATATAACGTTGGCTTAGAGTTGTTTGTTCAGCAAGTACAGTGGCTTTCTTGCCTTTTTTTAGAGATAAGACTTCCCCCAACTTCACTTTTTTCATACAGCCACCTCCCTACTTGAGTAATTTTTCTAATTCAGCCAAGCCAGCTTGAATTTCTTTTTCTAAATCATTGATTTTCTTTAAGATGACTTCTGTTGGTTCATACTCAACTTTTTCATACTCAATCTCTTTATATTTATTGATAGACAAATCATAATCATTTTCCTTTATCTCATCAACTGGAACAAAGAAAGATTGATCCGTTCTCTGACGTTCTGCTTCTTTTTCAAGATGATGAAAGCGTTCGATAATATCTGAAATATCATTGTCGCTAATCGGTTGTCGCTTATCATCCAAACTTAAACCATCCGCTTTCATATCGTAAAACCAGACCTTGTCAGTACCACCATTGCCAGTTTTTGTAAAGATGAGAATGGCAGTTGAAACTCCAGCATAAGGCTTGAAAACACCACTAGGCATTGAGATTACAGCATCAAGCTTATGGTTCTCTACAATTTCCTGACGAATTCCTTTATGAGCTTTCGACGAACCAAAAAGGACACCATCAGGTACGATAACTGCTGCTCGTCCACCTGGTTTTAAAGTTCGCAAGAAAAGAGAAAGAAAGAGTAATTCTGTTTTTTTGGTTTTTACGGTTGCAAGAAGGTCATTAGAGGTTGAATTGTAGTCAAGTGAGCCCTTAAAAGGAGGATTTGCTAAAACCAAAGTATATTTATCGGCTTCTTCATTATCTTGAGACAGCGAGTCAAGGTAACTGATTTGTGGATTTTCTACTCCATGTAGCATCATGTTCATCGCCCCAAGTCTCAACATAGTCGTATCCGTATCATTTCCATGAAACATCTGATTATGAAAATGATTGATATTATCTGTATTGGTTTCCCATTCATCTTTCTTACGCTTTAAGTAACGGCTAGCAGATACTAAGAAGCCAGCAGAACCCATAGCGGGATCTGAGATGATATCTTTGATGGTCGGTTGCATCAACTCAACCATCATATCGATGATGTGACGAGGTGTACGGAACTGTCCATTTTTACCTGCGGTCGACAATTTTGATAACAGATATTCATAGATATCTCCGATATCAGTAATACTTTGTTTGTCATTATCAAAATCTATATCTAATCCCCTAGTTGGAAAAACATCTAAGATAGAAATTGCCTTTTGAAGCGTAGCAGGTTTATTTATTTGAAAAATAGCTTCTCGCATATATCGTGAAAAGGCTGTATCATCTGTATCCCCCTTGAGATTTTTAATAAACGGAAAAATCTCCTGAGTCATTAAACGATAAACTTCCTGAGCATCTCCTATATTTTTAAAAGTTGACCAACGGTATTCAGGTTTATCTTTTGGAAAAACTCCCTCATAAGGAATCCCTAAAAATTCAGCATCACTTTCACGTCCAAGTTCGACACTATCCAAATCTTTCATAAATAAGAGATAAGTCAACTGTTCAATATTTGTTAAAGGATTTGCATTTCCTTCTGTCCAAAGAATTTCCCACAACTGATCGATTTTATTTTTTAATTCGCCTGTAATCATATCTTCCCTTTTCTTTAGTTTTTAAAACTTAGTAATATCATTATTTTATCAGATTTCAAACAAAGCTTCAATTAACTATATCTATGCGTCACCTGAATATTTTATACTCTTCAAAAATCTCTTCAAACCACGTCAGCTTCACCTTGCCGTAGGTATATGATACTGACTCTGTCAGTTCTATCCACAACCTCAAAACCATGTTTTGAGCTGACTCTGTCAGTTCTATCCACAACCTCAAAACCATGTTTTGAGCTGACTCTGTCAG